>NZ_CP084222.1:600259-900389 GCF_020268605.1 Arsenophonus apicola | reverse complement strand
TGTTTGGTTCATTTAGCATAGTGCCCCCAAAGTTTATCACTATCAGATCGTGGTTTTAGCCAATTGGCAGGCTAACTTACAATAATTTTCTACTGAAATATTTTCCGCGCGACAGTTAGGATCAATACCTAATTGTTCAAAATCCTGCACGCTAAATAAATCACTTAAACTATTACGAATCGTCTTACGGCGTTGATTAAATGCCTGGGTAGTAATACGACTTAATAATTTGACATCACAAATAGCGTAAGGGTTTCGTTGATGAGGAATTAAACGTACTACAGCTGAATCCACTTTTGGTGCTGGGGTAAAAGCCGAGGGAGGTACGGCTAGAATAGGGATTATCTGACAATAATATTGCGCCATAACGCTAAGACGACCATATGCTTTAGTATTTGGTCCTGCGACTAAGCGATTAACAACCTCTTTTTGTAGCATAAAGTTCATGTCAGCGATAGCGGTAGTATAAGTGAAAAGATGGAACATTAATGGGGTTGAAATATTATAAGGCAGGTTACCGAACACTCTAAGGGGTTGACCTTTTTCTTTCGCTATTGCGCCAAAATCGATCGTCATGGCATCGTTTTGTATAATTGTTAGTTTCGCCCTAAGTGCAGGGTGGGCGGCTAAACGGGCAGCAAGATCACGATCTAACTCAATTACTGTCATATTCTCTATCTGGTCACTGATGGGTAACGTCAGGGCGCCTAAACCAGGACCGATTTCAACAATAGCTTGATTAGGTTTTGGGTTAAATGCAGTCACCATACTGTCAATAATAAATGGGTCAGTTAAAAAATTTTGCCCAAAGCGCTTACGGGCAAAGTGCCCTTGATGGATTCGTTTATTCATTGTTATTTTGTATCATGCTAATAGCTAATTTTAAGGCAGTTATAAAACTGTTTGCATTTGCTTGCCCACTTCCTGCCAGCTCGATGGCGGTACCATGGTCAACCGATGTACGGATAAAGGGTAAGCCTAAAGTAATGTTTACCGCGTGACCAAAACCTTGATATTTTAGCACAGGTAGACCTTGATCGTGATACATGGCTAAGATTGCATCAGCTTGGTTCAGATATTTTGGCTGGAATAGGCTATCCGCTGGGAAAGGGCCATAAAGTTGCAATCCTTCATGACGCAATTTCTGGATAACTGGGATAATAGTGTCGATTTCCTCATGTCCCATATGTCCGCCTTCGCCGGCATGAGGATTTAATCCACAGATATAGATAGCGGGTGTTTTAATGCCAAATTTAGATTTTAACTCATTATTTAAAATATAAATAACTTGTTGTAGGCTCTCAAAAGTAATGGCATCTGCAACCTGTTTGAGCGGTATATGGGTCGTTGCCAGCGCGACACGCAATGTTTCTGTCGCTAACATCATGACCACTTTTTGGGCTTTACTTCTATCAGCAAAAAATTCAGTATGACCGGTAAAAGAAATGCCTGCATCATTGATAATTCCTTTATGGACAGGGCCGGTAACTAATGCTGAAAATTCACCGGTCATACAGCCATCACATGCGCGACTAAGGGTTTCTATTACATACGGGCTATTTTGTTTATTTAGTTGGCCTGTTTTGACTTCTGTGGGTAATTTTATCGGTAAAACCGTCAGTGTTTTGGCAGCTTGGCCGTTATTCAGAGAATCAGGCGAATAGATAGTTAATTCTAATTCTAAACAAAGTTGATTAGCCCGAGTTAGTAGCAGGTCTGGATCAGCACAAGCAACTAATCTAACCGGCCAATTTTGTAGAGCCAGTTGGATCAAAAGATCAGGACCTACCCCGGCCGGTTCACCCGGGGTGAGAACGATAGCGTTAGTTATTTTTCCCATAAAAATTATTGTGCATCACTATCATTAAGAATTTTTACATAGGCAGATGCGCGTAGCTCTTGCATCCAAATTTGTGCTTCTTCATTAAATTTACGATTGAATAACAGACGGTAGGCATGATCTTTCTGTGCTACATCGGTTTTATCAACTTGGCGCGTATCTTCTAACTGAATAAGATGCCAACCAAAAGAAGAGTGGATTGGCTGACTTATTTCCCCTTTACTTAACCGCATTAAACCATCACGAAATGCTGGATCATAAACATTGGGCATATTCCAACCAAGTTCACCACCTCGTAACGCAGAACCAGGATCTTGTGAGTATTTTTTAGCTGCTTCGGCAAAAGTTATTTGACCCGTTTTAATTTGCTGCGCAATTTGTTGTATTTTTGCGTGCGCTTGTTCGTTATTCATAATAGGTGAGAGCTTAATAAGAATATGGCGAGCTTTTACTTCGGTGACTGAAATGGGCATATTGCCACGTTGTATATCATTAAGTTTTAAGATATGAAATCCGACACTAGAACGTATAGGCCCAATGATATCACCTTTTTTCGCATGCTGAACTTGTTGAGCAAAAACGGTTGGCAATTCTTCCGCTTTACTCCAGCCCATTTGCCCACCTTTTAAGGCATTAGGGTCGGCAGAGTAAGTAATGGCAAGTTTACCAAAATCAGCGCCTTGCTTTAATTGAGCAATAATTTTATTTACCGTATCCATTGCTGATTGACTTTGTGCATTGGTTGGATTTTCTGGTAATGGGATCAAAATATGACTTAAGTTTACATTAGCATCCTGGCCGGCTTGCGAATTAAGTTGCGCAGCTAATGAATCGACTTCTTGCGGCAGAATAGTGATCCTCCGACGAACTTCATTATTACGTACTTCTGCGATCATCATTTCTCTACGAACATCGCTACGGTAATTTTGTAAATTGATGCCATCCATCGACAATCGTTGTTGCAATTGGCCAAGAGTTAATCCATTTTGTGCTGCAATATTGGCGATAGTAACGTCTATGGCTTGATCAGGAATTTGGATCTGCATTTTTTCAGCTATTTGCATAATAATTTTATCTATGATCAAACGTTCTAATATTTGGTGACGTAATGCATTTTCATCGGGAATTTGTTTTCCTGCATTTCTGGCGTTTATTCTTACGATATCTAGCATACTATCTACGTCACTTTGTAGCACAACGCCATCGTTAACGATAGCAGTCACTTTATCCAATTGCTGTAGCGCTGCTAGTGTGGTGGTACTGACTGAGAACAACAAGCCAATAATCAGTTTTCTCCAATAATTCATAAAATTCTCATTTTGTTCGATTATATTACGGTTTGATCCTATTTCAGGTTTCTTCTATTTGATAGATAAAAATATCAATTTTATTAGAAGGCTCGTTGATAAGGTAAAATACCACTAGCAAGCATATCCTGACTTCCCAAATTATGATTATTATTTAGGCCTTTTAGTTCCACATTGATTGACCATCGATTATCATAGTCACTACTGAAGTTTTGTTGTTGCCATCCCACAATTTTACGCTCATAACCCATATTAATTGACCAGCAGCAAGTACTATATTGTAAACCGATCAATCGACTCGCGGGTTGGTTTTCTTTCAAATCATAATAGTATGAGCCAACGAAGCCCCACTGATCGCCTAAAGGCCAACTTACTACCGCGCCAATTTGGGAAATTCCTTTTTGAAAGGCTGGTGCGGCTTCTTTAAGAGTTGCTTGAATATAATCGCGATCGACGAAACGATAATTCAGCTGCAATAAGCGATCTGAATCCAGACGATATTCTGTTATCACATTACCCATAGTAATATCACCCAGACGTCTATCATACTGGAGTCCGCCACGTAATCCCCAGTTATCAGTTAGTCGTAAATAAGCATCGCCCGCCCATAATAGTGAGCCAGTATTACTTTTATCTTCAATAGGCAAATCGGAATCTTCGGTTCTTGGACGTTCAAAATAGTATATTTGGCCGACAGAAAAATTAAACCGTTCAGTTAATTCTTCATCATAAATACGTGTAGTAATACCGGTTGTCAATTGGTTAGCAGAAGCGATACGATCGAGTCCACTATAGATGCGGTTACGGAATAAACCGTTATAGTCAGCCTGTAGTAAGGAAGAATCATAATTATTAATATCACTTTGATCACGATAAGGCACGTAAAGATATTGAACCCGAGGTTCTAACGTTTGTACATAATTGCTATTGATCAATAGGTCGCGTTCAAAAACCAGTTTTGCATCAGAAGTTAACGCGGGTAAGATACGAGTAACCTGTTTTTTCAGATTGCTATTAGCCAGGTTGGCAGGGATATCCTGATCATAATAGGTCGCCATCACCTTTACCGTATTGTTAATACTTGCCCAATCATTAGATAATGGCAGATTAAGTTCTGGTTCGATGTGTAACCGTGTGGCATCCGGATTATTGGCTCCAACACTAGTAATACGCGCTGCTTGAGCATAAGTTTTTAGATCAAATGGCCCCAAATCATTTTTATAATAGTTAAGATCTAATTGAGGTTCAGTTTTATAGGCTTTACTATTAGGTGAATCAACAAAAACCTGAAATTGTTTATGTGTTAAGGTTGCATTCCAGTTTGGTTGTGCATAACCGACACTGAATTTTTGGGTGGCATAACCGTCAGTACTATTACCATATTTAGAAGTAAAATCGGTGAAATATTTTGAATCACTGACTTTTGTATAATCAAAATTAAAGCGCCATACCTGATCGAGTACGCCAGAATGGCCCCAATATAACAACCAGCGATCATCACTATCACGAGCGGGATACTTGCCACTATTTTTATCTTTAATATAGCTGCGATCGTGCTTTAGCCAATCAACGGCAAGGGTACCGGCTCCAGCAATAGTTAGATAACGAAATTCGTTATTCAGTTTTACGCCACGAAAAGTCATAAATTGTGGTGTAATGGTGGCATCGTAATTAGGTGCAATATTCCAGTAAAAGGGAAGCGCGAAATCTAATCCTGAACCTTTAGAATAACTACCATTAGGTAATAAAAAACCGGAACGACGCTTATTGCCAATAGGTAATTGTAAATAAGGGCTATAAAAAACCGGTACATTAGCAATACGAAAGCGCGCATTCCATATTTCGGCAACTTCTTCTTCGCGATCTAAAATAACTTCTGAGCCAACAACACTCCAGCTATCATTACCGGGGAGGCAAGCAGTAAACATGCCTTTTTCTAAAATGGTATAGCGATTTTCACCCCGCAATTTCATTTTATTTGCGTAGCCGCGTCCCTGACGGCCTACCATTAAATAATCACCTTTTTCAACATCGGTATCTTTATTATTCAGATTTGACCATGCTTTAGGCCCTTTTAGGATAATTTGTGGATCATCATAATGTACATTTCCCGTTGCGACCACCGTACGCACTGGGTTTTGGCTCGTCGTTTCTGTTTGGGTCAATTTAACTTCATCGGCAGTGAGGGTCTGGTTACCTTGTTGAATATCTACATTACCTTTATACGCGATGAAATGAGGATATTCACCAGCCCCATCTTTTGCGGTGATATGGACGGGTAGATCATTGGGATTACCTTTCACGATGGGTTTAGTATATACCGGTACCCCTAGCATGCATTGTTCTGTTAGATCAGCATGGGCATGTTGGCTATGAACAGCTATCCAAATCATGGTAGCAAGTAGTGTCGGGTGACTTTTTTTCATCATTCTGTATGTAGTTCCTTCATCGATATTATCGTGTAGGCAAAAGTTCAACAATTAACGTACTTAACGGTTCTTGTCTGTATAAAACCATCAGCTATATATTTCAGGTTATTAGGCACAGAGTAGAATGAGTAGTATGATAATGCAAAATTATACTCAGGGCATTGGGGAATTGAGAAGTTTATGCGGTATTGGGGAAAAATTATTGGTCTAATGTTGGGGATCATGTCTGGCACTCATATTTGGGGTGTTATCATCGGTTTCATTATCGGTCATGCATATGATAAAGCATCAGAACAGCAAAATTTAGAGAAAACAGGCGCTAAACAGAACCGTCAGGCACTTTTTTTCGTCAGCACATTTCAAATTTTAGGCCATCTGACTAAAGCAAAAGGTCGAGTCACTGAAGTTGATATTAAACTGGCAACAAACCTAATGGACAGAATGCAGTTGCATGGTGATGCCAGAATTTCAGCACAAAATGCTTTTAGAGAAGGTAAAGAGCAAAAATTTCCTCTAAGGGAAACGCTGAAAAAATTACGTCGAGCTTGTTTTGGTCGATTTGATCTTATTCAGATGTTTCTGGAAATTCAAATACAAGCTGCTTTTGCTGATGGCGCTTTACATCCTAATGAGCGAAAAGTGTTGTTTATTATTGCAGAAGAGTTAGGCATTTCACATAATCAGTTTGAACAGTTCTTGCATATGATGGAAGGTGGCCGACGGTTTGAACATAGTAGTAACTATTCTTATGGTTCCAATCGCTATCGACATACTGCCCAAGGACCAACATTAGCAGATGCTTGTAAGGTATTAGGTGTGCAACCTAATGATGAACAAACCAAAATTAAACGTGCCTATCGCAAATTAATGGCTGAACATCATCCAGATAAATTGGTGGCTAAAGGGTTACCACCAGAAATGATGGAAATTGCTAAACAAAAAGCACAATCAATTCAAGCTGCTTATGATTTGATCAAGAAAGAACGTCATTTCAAATAATTTATAGTGTTAAACGTTTGTTGAATAAGTTTTCCAACTGCTAAAAATCTGCTTTACAAGTAAAATGGATAGGCGATCCATAAATTGGGTGAGTAATGTAAAGCTCTTCTGCATGTAATTGCAGGCGTGAGGAGAGTATTAGCGCCGCGTTATGGGCATAAAATCGATCACCAATAATGGGATGGCCGAGTGAAAGCAGATGAACACGTAATTGGTGGGAACGACCTGTAATCGGAATAAGTTTGACCAGCGTTGTTTGTTCTTCGTAAGCTAACACTTCGTATTTAGTTTGTGCTGGTTTACCGGTTGTAAAGCACACTTTTTGTTTAGGTCGATTTGGCCAATCGCAGATCAGCGGCAGATCGATGAGTCCTTTTTTATTGCTAATATGACCCCAAACTCTTGCCTGATAAATTTTTTGCGGTTCTCTTTCGCGGAATTGACGTTTTAACTCTTTTTCTACGGTTTTATTCAATGCCACGACCATAATTCCGCTGGTTGCCATATCCAGGCGATGAACAGATTCTGCGGTTGGGAAATCCGCCTGAACTCGTGTCATTATACTATCTTTATGTTCGGCCGCTTTACCCGGTACTGATAACAGGCCACTAGGTTTGTTAACCACAATAATATGCTGATCTTGATAAAGAATATGCAGCCATGGATCGGTAGGCGGATGGTAAAACATCTCATTTGCTCCAACGTGGCCAGAAACTTTATTGTTTCTGGCAATTAATAATTACTGATGGGTAACAATCACCAGGCGTATAGCATCTAATCGCCAATTAGCTTGCTCAATATTGAGCAATTGCTGTTGGCGTTCATGTTCAATAGCGCTTAATTCATCAGGGCGAATATTCGGATTGACAGATTTTAATGCCTCTAATCGCGAATACTCTAATGATAATGTTTTATCCGCTTGCGCTTTTGCTTCAGTAATCAACCTACTTGCTTCTTTTTCTATCATGGTTTTAGAAAGTTGGAGTATATTATGTACCTCTTTTTGTACGGCATTTACTAACTTACTACCTGTATGGCGATTGACCGCTTTTAGCTGACGGTTAAAACTTTCAAATTCAACCTGCTTAGCAAGATCATTGCCTTTTAAATCCATTAGGATACGAATTGGTGTAGGTGGTAAAAAGCGAGTGACTTGTAGATTTTTGGGTGCTTGTGCTTCAACAACATAAATCAATTCAGTAAGCAGTGTTCCAACCGGTAAGGTTTTATTTTTTAATAGTGACACTGCACAACTGCCAATTTCGCCTGAAAGAATCAAATCCATCCCATTACGAATAATGGGATGTTCCCAGCTAATAAATTGGGTATCTTCTCTAGAGAGTGCCTGAGTACGATCAAAGGTAATAGTACAACCATCTTGAGGCAAGCCAGGAAAATCAGGTATCAACATATGTTCAGCAGGTGTAAGAACGATCAGATTATCGCTACGATCCTCTTGGTTAATACCAATGATATCGAACAAATTTAATGAAAAATTAATTAAATCGATACTATTATCTTGTTCTGCAATTTGATTGGCTAATATTTGACCAGCCTCGCCGCCATTAGAATTCATTTCTAATAAGCGATCACGTCCTTGCTCTAATTGGGTTTTCAGTTGGTTATGTTTGGCTCGGCAGGACTTAATAAAATCCTCAAAATTATCAAGCAGGGTCGGTTTAGCCAAATAATCAATCAGTTGCGGATAATATTTATCATAAATAGCGCGTCCAGTTGGACAAGTATATTCAAAGGCATCAAGCCCCTCATGATACCAACGTAGCAAAATAGCTTGGGCCGTATTTTCAAGGTAAGTTACACTAATTTGGATATCCCTGTTTTGACCGATCCGATCCAAACGACCAATTCTTTGTTCAAGCAAATCGGGATTAAAAGGTAAGTCAAACATAACCAACTGGTTGGCGAATTGGAAATTACGTCCTTCAGAACCAATTTCTGAGCATAGTAATACCTGAGCGCCTTGTTCTTGGGAGGCAAAATAGGCTGCCGCCCGATCCCGTTCCAGTAATGTTAGATTTTCATGAAAAACGGCCGCTCTAATCGCTTCTTTTTCTCTTAATACCTGTTCCAATTGTATGGCAGTCGTCGCTTGAGAACAGATAACTAAAACTTTTTCTTGCCGATGGGTTGTTAAGAACTGCTTAAGCCATTCAACGCGAGGATCAAAATTCCACCAAGTTGCATTTTCACCTTCGAATGTCTGATAAATTTGCTCAGGGTAGAGCATCTCCCGAGCAGTGATATCAACGGATTTCTTAGCATTCATTATGCCAGCAACTTTAATTGCTGTTTGGTACTGTGGGGGTAACGGTAACTTAATAGCATGTAGTTCACGCCGAGGGAAGCCTTTAACACCATTACGGGTATTGCGAAATAGTAAACGGCTCGTTCCATGACGATCCATCAACATGCTAATCAATTCCTGGCGTGCCTTTTCACTTTCTTCATTATCACTATTACTGGCTTTAAGCAGAGGCTCAATATCTTGCTCTTTAATTAATTCTGTCAGTAAATTTTGCTGCCTATTATTTAATTTTTCACTTAAGAGCAACAAGCTAACGGCTTCGGCAACAGGACTATAATTTTGTTGTTCTTCAATGAAGTGTTGATAGCTATGAAAGCGATTAGGATCCAGTAAACGCAGACGAGCAAAATGGCTCTCTTGCCCCAATTGTTCAGGAGTTGCAGTTAATAACAGCACTGAAGAAATTTGTTGAGCGAGCGTGTCGATAGCTTGGTATTCACGGCTAGGCGACTGTTCACTCCAGACCAGGTGATGGGCTTCATCAACAACCATTATATCCCAATTAGCTTCCAGCAGATGATCAAAACGTTTTTTATTGCGGCGAACGAAATCAAGAGAACAGATAACCAACTGCTCTGTTTCAAAAGGATTCTCGCTATCGTGTAATGATTCACTATAACGGCTGTCATCAAACAGTGAAAAATGCAAATTAAAACGGCGCAGCATTTCGACTAGCCATTGGTGTTGCAAACTTTCAGGTACAATAATCAAGACCCGTTCAATACGCCCAGCAAGTAGTTGTTGATGAATGATCATTCCTGCTTCAATGGTTTTGCCTAATCCAACTTCGTCCGCTAACAAAACGCGTGGATGATGACGTTTACCCACTTCATGAGCAATATAAAGTTGGTGGGGGATCAAATTGGCGCGAATACCTCTTAGTCCACCGGTTTGGTGACCAAATTGTTGGTATTGGAAACTCAACGCGCGATAGCGTAATGCAAAACGATCCATTCGATCAAGTTGACCGGCAAACAAACGATCTTGTGGTTTATTAAATGTTAATTTGCTATCAAGAAACACTTCGCGCAGACTGACATTTTTTTCATCGGAATCGATACGAGTTCCTGTATAGACAAGTACTCCCTCCTCTTGTTGTACATAGTCAACTCTAAGCTGCCAGCCTTCATGGCTGGTGATCAGATCGCCTTCATTAAACATAACGCGTGTAATTGGTGCATCATTTATCGAATAAAGGCGATTTTCTCCGCTTGCGGGGAAAAGTAATGTAACCATGCGGTTATCAATAGCCACCACGGTACCTAATCCAAGTTCACTTTCTGTATCGCTTATCCAGCGTTGACCAAGAATAAATGGCATAAATTTTAACTCAGTTTATCCGTATGTTTGAGAAAATTATGGGTTGTTTGTTTTGAAGAGAGTAAATTATATTAATCATAAAATAATATCTTACTCTCTTTTTGAAAGGACTGTATGTTAATAAATGCGGTGCCAATAGTCACCTATAAAAATGCTTTTTGATAAGATATTATCATTTATTTGTGTTGTAACAGAGAATGTTAACGTATTAAGCAGATGAAAAAAAGAACAAATTACCATTTTTTATAAATCTATATCCTACCGTTTTGCCCATTAATTTATAATTAACTCATATATAAAGCAAATTATATAGATATTATCGTTAATTAAATATTGATAAAAAATAAAGTATAGAAATAAAAAAGTTATATTATGTGAAAATCTTGGCTGTAGTAAAATTTTTTATCATAGTTATTAAAATTATCTGCTTGATCCTTAAAACCCAACTTAATCTAATAAACTTTAGTATAAATAATACCTCAATATTAGATTAAGATTGGGTAGTTAATTAGTTTTTTTCAATAATTTGTGGAAAAATATAATTAATCGTCATTCTTTAAAAGTAAATTAAAGCGAAAGCCATCGACTCTCTCGAATTCTAATTCAAGAGGCAGGGTATCTGAATTGACTTCAATTTGATTTGTAGTAGCATTGTATTCAAAGTAAGTCGCAGTGTTAAATTTAACTAAATTATATTTATCATAAATGACGAGATGAGCAACATGTTGCATACCATCATCAAGAATTTTACCTACTGTAACAAAATCTTTGTCTGAATCGATATATGCTGCTTAGTCAATTCCATGCACACGGATAAACGCCCGGTAAGGAAAACCATCACCAGTTTTGTTTAAAAAACGAATGGCTAATTGTTCTTGATTATTTGACATATATAACCTCATTTATTGTTTGGTATATTAAAATTTGACTAATAAAATGCGTATTTATATTTCATATAAAACAAGAACTACATTGCTTTAAGAGATATATAAAATCAAATTCAAAATTTAGCATTTTCATTATTAAATTTCGCTATTGTTTTTTTATTTTTATAGAAAAAATGGATTTTCATTTAAAGAATAAAAAATAAAATTTATTCATGAAAAAATAAAACAGAGATATAACATTATAATGAAAATATCATACAATTAGTGTAGTTATTATAATAATTTAAATTTTTTATTATTATTTTTTAAAATATATATAAAATTACTTCAACGAAGTAGTTAACATCAATATTTTATAATATTTGAGTGGGTTAGTAAGCTAAAAATAGCTTGATTATTTCTAATTAATTAATTTTGCATATTAATAATTTTTATTTTCTTAGTCACTTAAAATTATTATTTAACTACTTGATTATTGTAATTAGTGAGCAACAATCTTATCTTTTGCTAAAGGAGTGATATATAGTAAAATGTCCAGTGTAGTTTGGCCGTTATATTTAATAAAATTTCACACTATTTTAAATATCCTATTTAACATACCAGTTGTTTTTATCAAATCCATATAACAATTGATTTAATATTTCATTAAGTAAATAGTGTGCTTAATAGCTTTTTTCAAATTTATTTTGTTGAAAGCGAGATGGGATAATGAATATCAATATAAGAAAAATGATGCGATAAGTTAATGTCAGTTTTATTTACAGAATTATTGCTTCTATATTATTAAAAAAGATAATTATTAAATATTGGTGAAATTTATGATATATTTGTGTTTCTTTAATTTATGGAAAAAATAAAATTTTTTGGTACTTGATATTTTTTAATATTTAAAACAGATTTTATTTAAATAAAAAATAAGCAGGTATGTCCCTAACAAAATTGTGGCAACATCTCTCTTTATTATAGCGAAAAATGATATTGCCTTTTGTTAATATAAGGCACCGCATTATAAATGTAAAAAATATCCTCCAATTATTTGATAAAGAGTGAATTAATGATTAATTAATTTTATAACTAATGTCAGGAATGAGATATACCTAGCAGTATGCTTGCTGGGGTTAAACCATTAATTAGACAGTCTGGTTGACCATCATAGGCGATTTTTCCTTCTGTAATGACGATAGCGCGAGTTGCTATTTGGCTCGTATCTTCCAAATTATGGGAAACCATCAGTAAGGTCAATTGGCGTTCATCACACACCTGTTTAAGTAATGTTAACATTTCATTACGTAAAGCCGGATCAAGGGCAGAAAAAGGTTCATCTAACAATAAAATTGGTTTTTGGCGGATCAAACAACGCGCTAACGCAGTACGTTGACGTTGTCCGCCGGATATTTGAGCGGGTAAACGAGTGATACAATTATTAAGCGAAACTTGTTCTATGATCTGTTTTACTGCGCGATGTTGCGCTTGATTCAAACGTAAATTTGGTGAAATACCTAGCGCAATATTTTGCCAAACAGTTAAATGAGAAAACAGATTATTTTCCTGGAAAAGCATGGAAACCGGCCGCTTGGCGGGTGAGGTAGCAGTATGATTTTGTCTATTTAGCCAAATTTCACCCTGCCTTGGATATTGAAATCCGGCGATCAAATCCAATAGCGTACTTTTGCCTGCGCCACTAGGGCCTAATATCGCCACCCTTTCGGCTTTATTTATTTGAAAATCAAACTGCATGGTTAGATTTTCATAACAATAGACAAGGTGATCTAATTTAATCATGCTCTTTTCCTGATAAATATTCTAATAAACTGAATAAGCTGAAACAAAGTAATAGCATTAACAATGCAGTAACTGCCGCATCATTATTACGGTAAGAGCCTAATTGTTGGTAGAGATAATAAGGTAGGGTGCGAAAGTTTTCATTACCAAACAATGCAATAACACCAAAATCACCTATTGAGAGTATACAGGCAAAAGCGAAGGCTTGTCCTATTGTACGTTTTAAGGCTTTTAATTCAATTAGAATGAGTCGATTTATACTTTTGATCTGTAATGAAAGGCATAATAAATTATAGCGTTCCGCTAAATCATACATCGGATTTTCTAATATTTTTAAAGCATAAGGAATAGCCATTAAAGCATTTGTTAAGATGATTAAAGTATAAGGTGAATAAGTTAAACTAAGGGTATTATTCAGCAATAAAAAGAAACCAGTTGCTAAAACTATGCCTGGCATTGCAAGTATCAATAATCCACTCAATTCAAGAATTCGATAGGGGAGCATTGAGTGGCGCAGACGTAATTCGCGACTACTCCAAAGCAGCATCATAGTAAAAATAATACAAAGTACGCCAGCACTAATCGCGATAAAAACCGAATTAATAAATGCTTGCCATAAGCCAGGCTGTTGTAACACGTGTAATAGTGTTAAGTTTAAACCATCAATGATAATCGCCAATAAAGGTAGAAGTAGGAAAAATATTGTAATACTAATCAGTAGCTTGTCCCACCATTTTTGCCAGCGATTATCAGCTGGGTTTTTCCACTGAAATTGTCGACTAACGCCGACGGAAAAAATAACATTTAATTTTTGGCTTAATAATACTAAGCCTAAACAGCAAAAAAGTTGGATCAGGGCCAGCAAAGCGGCTTTATTTAGATCAAAATCATAACTTAACGATTGATAGAGAGCCAATTCAATAGTGGTTGCAGCAGGTCCCCCACCAAGCGTTAGTACAGTAGCAAAACTAGCAAAGCACAGCATAAAAATCAGGCTGGATGTTGGTAAAATCTGTCGCCTAAGATAAGGCCATTCAACAATACGAAAATGTTGCCATTGGTTCATACCTAGCTGAGCGGCAAGCTGGCGTTGCTCAACAGCTATACTTTCTAGTGCGAGCAATAACATTCGGCTAGCTAATGGTAAATTAAAAAAGATATGTGCTAATAAAATACCTTTTAGGCCATAAGGCGTAAATTGGTAATTAATACCTAACCATTGACAAAATTGAGCGATCCATCCCACTCGACCATAGACAGTTAATAAACCAAAAATAGCCACCAGAACAGGCAATACCAGTGTCATAGAGCATAAGCGTAAAAATAGTGTACGACCGGGAAAATGGCGCCGAAAAAGGGCTTTGGCTAAAAATATCGCTGGGATAACCGATAATAAGGTTGATAGTAATGCTTGCCAAAAAGTAAAACCAATGACATGCCATAAATAGCTATCATCAATAAATCCTCGCCAACTTATTTGAGGTGCGTGTAACCATAAAGTGCTGAACGTAACTACAGCAATAGTGATTAATAGGCCGGACACGACTACACCAGGCCAAAGTGAACTGCCTATTGGTGGCTGACGGCATTTTGCCATAAATAGATCCAATCATTGCGATGTTGAGTAATATCTTCTGCATTAAATTGTAATGATTTTTTCGGCACAGGTATTTGTTGATAAACGTTAGGTAAGGGGATATCAATAACCGGATACATCCAGTTGGTTGTCGGCAACGTTTTTTGGAAGGTTGGCGATAGCATAAATTGCATGAATTGTTGAGCTAGTTTAGGTTGTTTACTCGTTGCTAATTGGGCAGCAACTTCAATTTGCAGATAATGGCCCTCACTAAATATTGCCGCAGCATAATTATTTTTTTTATCATTTAACAGATGAAAACCGGGTGAAGAGCTATAACTGAGGACAAAGTCACTTTCACCTTTTAAGAACAGTCCATATGATTCGCTCCAACCTTTGGTAACAGTTACGGTTTTTGCGGCTATTTTTTGCCAAACTTGGGCACTATTTTCTGCATAAATTTTTTGTATCCAAAGTAACAACCCTAAGCCTGGTGTACTGGTACGTGGATCTTGATAAATAATTTTCCATGGTTGGGGACTATTAATCAGTTCATCGAGACTTTTTGGTACTTCAGTGACCCGCGTTTTATCATAAATAAAAGCAAAATAACCATAATCATAAGGGATAAAAATATTGTTATTACATTTTATAGGTAATTTCAGTTGACTCATGTCAATTTGACTTACAGTAAATAAGCCAGTTTTTTTTGCCAGATCAATTAAGTTATTATCAAGTCCAAGGACAATATCGGCAGGACTATTTCTTCCTTCCATTCTAAGTCGATTTAATAACGCGACTCCATCATTTAGACCAATTAGTTTGAGCTCACAGTTACATATTTGTTCAAAGGCAGGCTTGATTGTAGGCCCTGGCCCCCAATCTGCGATAAAGGAATCATAAGTGTAAACGGTTAATATCGGTTTTGCTTGGAGCGCGAAAGCTGAACAACAAATTAAGCTAGCACTAACTATTTTTAGCAGTACATTCTTCAATACTGAGTTCTCCTATATAATTAAATAATAGTGATGCTATAGGATCTGAGGAATAGACAGTAATGAAGCTATTTATTGATGAATAAATCATTAGAGTGGCTCAAATCCCTACGCCGATGTTAATCGGATCAGGTTCGACGAGTTTTTCTCAGCCAGCTATTAACAATATTGAGCATAGCTAACACCCCGTTGAGATGGCCTTATTGTAAGATGTTATCTTATAATTGCAAATACTATATTTGATAAAGGCTTACCATATAGAGTAGTATGAAACAATAAGCTATCTTTTAAATTTTTAACGAGGTAGTCAGATGGTTGACAATGATGGCTACCGCCCGAATGTAGGAATTGTAATTTGTAATCGACAAGGCCAGGTATTATGGGCTCGTCGCTATGGACAACATTCATGGCAGTTTCCTCAAGGGGGCATTAATTCTGAAGAATCGCCAGAACAGGCGATGTATCGGGAATTATTCGAAGAGGTTGGGTTGGATCGTAAAGATGTTAAAATATTGGCATCTACCCGGAACTGGTTACGTTACAAATTACCTAAACGTTTGGTGCGTTGGGACACAAAGCCAGTTTGTATTGGGCAAAAGCAACGTTGGTTTTTATTACAATTGGTTTGTAATGAACATAATATTAATGTGCAAACAAGTAAAACGCCTGAATTTGATAGTTGGCGTTGGGTGAGTTATTGGTACCCTGTTCGTCAGGTTGTTTCTTTTAAACGCGATGTTTATCGGCGTGTGATGAAAGAATTTGCTCCGATCGTTATGTCACTGCAAAGTAGTGTAGTGACATCATATAAGAGTCATAACTATAGGCGTAAACGTGGCTAAATAAATTTAACAAAAGTAGGTTAATATTTTAATGGCCGATTTTAGTTGCTTATAAAGCAAAGTGAGAGTAGTGAAAACTACTCTTGTTTGTTTTTTGACAGAATTTGCTTGCCAAAATAGGCATTGAATAGATTGGTTAATGTATTTAATCAATAGGATACCATTAGATTTTAAACCGCATGCAGTCATGCAATTCTATCAAACTCTATAAAACTAAAGAGTGGAGACGATGAATAATAGTTATATTGTGTTTCCTAATATTGATCCTGTTATATTCTCGATTGATCCAGTAGCCCTTCATTGGTATGGTTTAATGTATTTGGTGGGATTTGTTTTTGCTTTATGGCTGGCAAAGCGAAGGGCTGGTAAAGCGAATAGCGGTTGGACGAAAAATGAAGTTGAAAATCTGCTCTATATCGGTTTCTTAGGCGTCTTTATTGGCGGGCGTCTAGGCTATGTTTTATTTTATAATTTGCCTGTCTTCTTGAACAATCCGTTGTATCTATTTAAAGTCTGGGACGGAGGAATGTCTTTTCATGGCGGGTTAATTGGTGTGATATGTGCCATGTGGTGGTATGCTCGCAGAACCCATCGCCATTTTTTTCAAGTTGCCGATTTTGTTGCACCATTAATTCCCTTTGGATTAGGCATGGGACGTATTGGTAATTTTATTAATGGCGAGCTTTGGGGACGTATAACATTAGATACGCCATGGGCAATATTATTCCCAGGTTCACGAACAGAAGATATTCAAATCGTCAGTCAAGACCCTTCTTTATTACCAATTTTACAACAGTATGGTGTATTACCACGTCACCCTTCCCAACTTTATGAGATGTTTTTTGAAGGGATTATTTTATTTATTATTTTGAATTTGTTTATTCGTAAGCCCCGTCCAATGGGGAGTGTTTCAGGATTATTTTTGATTGGTTATGGTGCTTTCCGTATTTTTATTGAATTTTTCCGGCAGCCAGATGCGCAGTTGGGGCTATTTGGTGGTATAAGTATGGGACAAATTCTATCAATCCCTATGATTATTATTGGTATTTTTATGATGGTCTGGGCATATAAGAAGGATAGCCATTGTACAAATTATTCTATTACTAGCAAGGTAGAAAAGAGTAAGTAGCAGAGGATAACAATAGGTTTTTTTTATTTATAGGATTAAATAATAAATTTTTAGCGGGTAATAATAATGAAACAATATCTGGATTTATGTCAGCGTATTATTGATGAAGGTCAGTGGGTAGAAAATAAACGCACAGGTGTTCGGTGTTTAACAATTATTAATGCTGATCTTGAATACGATGTCGCAAATAACCAGTTTCCTTTAATTACAACTCGTAAAAGTTTTTATAAAGCAGCTATTGCTGAATTACTAGGTTACCTAAGAGGTTATTCAAGCGCTGCACAATTTCGAGATATTGGCTGTAATACATGGAATGCCAATGCAAATGAAAATCAGGCATGGCTCAATAATCCGAACCGTAAAGGTGAAGATGACATGGGGCGGGTTTATGGTGTTCAGGGGCGTTCGTGGCAACGGCCTGATGGTACTTATTTAGATCAGCTACAAAAAGTCATTAGTAACCTTTCGGTTGGGATAGATGATCGTGCGGAAATAATCACTTTTTACAATCCGGGTGAATTTGAATTAGGTTGTTTACGCCCTTGTATGCATACTCACACTTTTTCTCTGTTAGCTGACACACTCTATTTAACTTCATACCAACGTAGTTGTGATGTTCCTTTAGGACTGAACTTTAATCAAATTCAATGTTTTGTTTTACTGGCACTCATTGCCCAGATCACGGGTCACAAACCAGGTAAGGTTTATCATAAGATAGTGAATGCTCACATTTATGAAAATCAACTTTCAATCATGCGTGATATCCAGTTGAAGCGTGCTCCTTATTCTTTGCCACAATTGCGGATTAATCCTGACATTAAGACATTAAAAGATATTGAAAGCTGGGTAAGTAGTAATGATTTTGAGGTCATTGGTTATCAATTTCATGATGCAATTAAATATCCATTTACGGTATGACGACTTTTATCGGTTACTGTAATCATCCAATGTGCAATCAGTAACGATCCTCTCATGACTATTTTTAATTAATATTATGGTTGCATTAGTAAATAAATAGCTTCTGAAAACATTAAAATTTGGGAGGCGTTTCTATTTTTGTTTTCCAATTTTTTGTAATACAAAATTTTTAATAGACCTGTTTCCCTTCTATCTCATTTGACGATTTATTTTTTTATCCTAAATACATAACAATAGTCTGTGTTAATTGGGCTACATATGGCAAAAACAGATGCGCCAACAAGGGTTCACAGTGCTTGAAATTATCATTGCGATTGCCATAACTGCGTTGATTGCTGTTGTTAGTATTAAGGGATGGCGAAATTATCAACATAAAATACATTTAATTATTGTCACACAAAAAGTTGCTGCTTTTATTGCCCGTCACCAAATGCAGGCAGCATATTTGAATCAGGAGAGGAAATTAATAATTAAAACGGATAAAACCTCAAATTGGATGCTGATAGTAACAATTAAAGGTAAAAAGGATAGCCAACCAAGTAAAGAGATGAAGTTGATCAATAGGCATAATGAAATTGTGTTACAAAATTACAGCCGAGTATCGACCTTGTTGCTTGGCAAAAGAGGAACAGCATTACCAACTACTTTACGTTTTAGCAATCACTCAGAAGATATTTTGATCATTATTTCTGCTTTGGGGCGAGTGCGTTTATGTAGTCATCAAAGGCTGGGAGGAATAGCCAGGTGCTAAATAGACCAATTTCTTTTAGTCTAAAGCAACAAGGTTTTTCACTGATTGAAGTCCTAATCAGCTTAATGATAAGTAGTATTGTTTTTCTCGCTATTATAACGCTATATCCCTTATTAACGCAGCAAATTAATCGATTATATCAAACTTATCATCTTGATATGATGGCAAGACAATTCTTATTAATGTTGGAAAAGGATGCTCGACGTTCAGGTTATTGTTTTGGCGATTGTGTTGGAATGGCATTGAAAATCAGTGAAAAAAAAGGGGAAGCAGAGCATTCCTGCATCCATCTTATTTACGATTACAATTTAGATGGCAAATGGGAAAAAGCAAAAGATGAGACTTCTGATTTCTTTATCTATCGTATGCATCAAGGTAGGTTGCAAATACACCGTAGTAGAGAAGATTGTGAAGGACAAGGATGGATAAACCTATTTGATCCCAAAAAAATAGTGGTTTCGCAATTTGCATTAACAGCAGTAACAATGGATAAGAAACGTTTTTTAACTGTGTTTTTAAGTCTATTTCCACGAGCATATCCAGATCTATTAAGGGAATATAAACTGAAAATTTATTTAAGAAATCAATCAATATGAAACAAATAAATTGGTTTTTTTCCCACAAAATCCAACAGCAAGGGAGCATTTTATTAATGGCAATAATAATGCTGATTACTATGAGTTTATTAATGTTAAAAGCATTGCATCATCATCAGGATAATCTATTGCAGATGTTGGAAAGTGAACAACATTATTGGCTTTTTTTTGAGCAAGCAGAGTCTGCATTAGCATGGGGAAAGTATCAACCTTGGATTATTAATAAGGAAAAAAATTCTTCCTGGTCTTGTCAGCAGCCGTTAGGTGCTAATTTCAAAAGTTGTTTGCGCCACTATAAAAATGATTATTTTCTATTAGCCGGCCATGCTTATTTTGACAATAAAACGGTATTTTCACTTTATCTATGGCTCAAAGCAGATAAAAATGTAATGTCTGGTTTTATTCCTTTAAGGCAAGGATGGCTGGATTTTTGTCTAGTTAAAAGAACGGAATTTTGTCAATGAAACGCGCTAAACTCAATAGGCAATCTGGCATGGCAATAACCGAAGTGATGATTGCTATAGCGTTATTTGCTATTTCAGCTATAGCATTAATAAAATATGTTCATAATCTAAAGGCAGGCTTTTTTCTTGCCTGGCAAAAAACACAACAATTTAGATTGATGCACACTTTTTTTGAAAGTGAAGAAGCAATGCTAAGCATTGATTCTACTATCGCTGATATAACGAATAATACACTTAAAAATACTGATTTATCATATCATTATGTGAATGTTACAGATACTTGTAAGCAAATGTTAATTACATTTAAGATGCCTTACAATCATTTGACAACTGCATCAAGGTGGTACTGTTCGTCAGGGAGAGGGTATGCTACAAATTTATCATTCTAATCAATTAGAAATTCATAAAGAACTGATTTCTAGTTTGATCAAAAATGATCCCTTGGCCAATCCGTTTGAACAAGAAATTATTTTGGTTCAAAGTCCAGGTATGTCGCAATGGCTACAAATAGAGCTTGCACAAAGTTTAGGAATTGCTGCTAATATTTCTTTTCCTCTACCGGCAACTTTTATTTGGGACATGTTTACTCGGGTTTTACCTGATATTCCAAAAGAGAGTGCTTTTAGCAAAGGGGCAATGGCTTGGAAATTAATGACAATTTTACCATCCTTGCTACACGAGCCGGAGTTTGAACCACTAAGACAATATCTGAATGAGGATACGGGTAAACGCAAGTTGTATCAGTTATCCGGTCGTATTGCCGATTTGTTTGATCAATATTTAGTTTACCGTCCACAATGGTTAGAAAGCTGGCATAAGAAACAACTAATTGAGGGATTAAGTGATAATCAGCAATGGCAAAAACGCCTTTGGTTAGCATTAATTGAGTATACTGAAAAACTTAATCAACCTAAATGGCATCGCGCAAATCTCTATCAACAATTTATACAAAGTTTGCAGGTTAATGTGCCTTCACATATTACCTTGCCAAAACGCGTATTTATCTGTGGTATTGCTGCATTACCCCCCGTCTATTTGCAGGCATTAAATGCCCTCGGCCAACATATAGATATTCATTTAATGTTTACTAACCCATGTCGTTATTATTGGGGAGATATTCAGAGCTATGCTTTTTTGGCAAAACTTGAGCGGCGTAAGTTAAAGGATTATCGTGATCAACATGAAATTATGCGTTTTAAGAGAGAAGGTTCATCTGATACTTTATTTAATCAACAAGGTGAACAATTTCTGACTAATCCACTTTTAGCTTCTTGGGGCAAGTTAGGACGTGACAATCTCTATTTTCTTTCTCAATTGGAGCAATCGAATGAAATTGCTGCCTTTGTAGATTTACCATGTGATAGTTTATTGCACCAGGTTCAAAGAGATATTTTGGATTTAGAAGATCATGCTCAACTGGGTTTAACCGAAGCAAGTTACAATAATAGTTTTTTAAAAAGGCAATTAAGCAAACAGGATAAATCACTGACATTTCATTCATGCCATAGCCCACAGCGTGAAGTAGAAGTACTGCAAGATTATTTGTTACGTCTATTTGAGGAAGATGCAACCCTAACCCCCAAAGATATCATTGTGATGGTGGCGGATATTGACAGTTATGCACCTTATATTCAGGCTGTGTTTAGTCATGTATCAACTGAACGTCAGCTCCCTTTTTCTATCTCAGATCGAAAAGCTCGGCAGGTGCATCCTATTTTACAAGCTTTTATTTCATTACTTGATTTACCCCAAAGTCGTTTTACGACAGAGCAAGTATTAGCATTGTTGGAAGTACCTGCCCTGGCTCGACGATTTTCTATCTATGATGATGAATTACTTTTATTGCGTCGATGGATCAACGAATCAGGTATACGCTGGGGGCTTAATGATGAAAATATTGCAATGTTGGAGTTACCGGTAACAGGTCAGAATACATGGGCCTTTGGTTTAAATAGAATGCTGCTTGGCTATGCGATGGATAGTCATGTAGGGACTTGGAATAAAATTTTGCCTTATGATGAATGTACAGGTTTGGCCGCACAATTAGCGGGGCAGCTTGCCACATTTATTGATTCATTAACCAACTGGAGAAGTATCCTTAATCAGGAAAGGAAACTGTCAGAATGGTTGCCATTATGTCAATGTCTGTTAGATGCTTTTTTTGAGACTGATGAACAAATTGAATCGATATTCATTTTTATACTTCAACAATGGCAGAAAACTATTGAGACTGGAATAGTGACAAAATATGAAGATAGGGTTCCTCTATCGCTTATTCGTGATGAGCTAGTCGCATGTTTTGATGATGAAAAGATTAGTCAACGTTTTCTTGCTGGTGCAATTAATTTTTGTACTCTAATGCCAATGCGTTCTATCCCTTTTAAAGTTGTGTGTTTATTAGGTATGAACGATCGGATATATCCACGTTCTATACCGCCATTAGGATTTGATTTAATGGCTGAACAGCCACAACGAGGTGACAGAAAGCGTCGAGATGATGATCGTTATCTCTTTTTGGAGGCTTTAAATTCCGCTTCTCAACTATTTTATCTTAGCTATATTGGCCATGCGATGCGTGACAATCAACCACAGAATCCCTCAGTGCTAGTAAATGAATTACTGGATTATATCAGCCAAAGTTTTTGTTTAGAGGGCGATGAACAATTAAATGTTGATGATAGTGCTGACAGAGTAAAAGAACATTTAGTTACTAAGCACACTCGAGTACCTTTTGCGACAGAGAATTATGTACCTAATAGCATTCATCAGAGTTATGCCACCGAATGGTTAGCAGCCGCAAAAAAACAAGGTAATCCACCGACTGAATTCTGTACGCAGTTGGCGCCAATGCTAGAACATGAAAATGAAATATTATTAGAGCAGTTACTCTCTTTTTATCGCCACCCGATCCGAGCTTTTTTTCAACAAAGGTTAAAAGTTAATTTTTTTAATGAAGAAGTACAATTACCGGAGAATGAGCCCTTTATTGTAAATAATTTGCAACGCTATAAATTTAATGAGCGCTTACTTAACGCTATGATTTATGAAGCGTCACTGGAGGAGCTGTTCGCGACTTTACGAGCAACGGGTGGATTACCGGCAGAACATTTTGGTCAAATTTATTGGGAAAAACAGATCCAAGATATGCAGCCATTAGCAGATAAAGTAAAGATAAATTGTCATGAATGTTTTAACAAACTATTCGTTGAACCTTTTGACAATGCTCGCTTGGTCGGACAATTACGAAATATTCAGCAAAACGGTATTATTCGTTATCGTCCTGCAAATTTAACGATTAATGATGGTTTATCACTATGGATAGAACATTTAATTTTTTGTTTAACGGTTAGAGCTGGTGAAAGTTACTATTGGGGGAGAGATAATAGTGAATGGTGTTTTGTACCAGTGGATAAATATCAGGCGAAAATATATTTACAACAGCTTATTAATGGTTATCAAGAGGGAATGAACTCGCCATTGCCACTTTTTAATAAAAGTGGCTGGAATTGGTTAATGTCATGCTATAACAAAAAGAGTGATCAATTTGATTTTGAGTCTGATGCTGTTTTGCAAAAAGCAAAAATGCAATTTATCCAATCTTTACAAGGCACATATAATCAGCCAGGCGAGATAGAAGATAGCTATATTGGCCGGGCTTTCAGTAAAATAGATAACAATTTGCTTAAAATAATACAAAAAAAGGCACGTACTTACTTATTGCCAATGGCAATTTTTAGAAAAAAATAGAAAGAGGGTGTAATAAGATGCTTAAAATGACAAGGGTTGTTATGAAAAACATGATAGTCGTGCTCTTATTATTATTTGGTACCGTAAGCTTTGCTAAGCAGAATTGGCAAGTTTTGCCTGATAAGATAAATAAAAGTGAAAAAGATACTCGAGGGTATCAGGCAATAAAACTTGCTAACAATATGATTGTATTGTTGGTGTCTGATCCGAAGGCCAGTAAATCATTAGCTGCAATCACTTTACCAGTAGGTACAATGGAAAGTCCGGATCAACAACTTGGTTTGGCGCATTATCTTGAACATATGGTATTGATGGGGTCTAAACGCTATCCTGAACCAAGTGCAATATCAGAGTTTTTGCAAAAACATGGCGGCAGTCATAATGCTAGTACGACTGCAAATCTTACGGCTTACTACTTAGAGGTTGAAAATGGTGCTTTAAGAGCTGCCACAGATCGCTTGGCAAGCGCACTAGCTGAGCCATTGCTTGATCCAAAAAATGCGGCTCGAGAACGTAATGCTGTTAATGCAGAATTAACAATGGCACGAGCTCGTGATGAAATGCGATTATGGCAGGTTCGTTCTGAGACACTTAATCCGGCTCATCCTAATTCACGTTTTTCTGGTGGAAATTTAGAAACGTTAAGTGATAAACCAGGTAGTCGTTTACAGACTGAGCTCAAGAATTTTTATTATCGCTTTTATTCGGCTAATTTGATGAAAGGTATTTTGTATGGCAATCAATCATTAAATCAATTAGCTAAAATTGCAGTTGAAACTTTCGGCCGCATTCCGGATCGAAAGGTTATTGTTCCAGAGATAACAGTACCTGCTATAACCGATAAAGAAAAAGGAATAATTATTCATTATGTGCCAGCACAACCTAAAAAAGCTTTACAACTGGAATTTAGTATTGCAAATAATATAACTGAATTTCGTAGTAAGACTGACGAATATATTGGTTATTTAATAGGAAACCGCAGTCATAATACCCTTGCTGATTGGTTGCTAAAAGATGGACTTGCTGAAGAAATTAATGTAGACGTGGCACCCAATGTTGATCGTAATAACGGCATTTTTTCGATTAATGTTTTATTGACAGATAAGGGATTGGAAAATAGAGATAAGATTATTGCAGCAATATTTTCTTATATTGATTTATTAAAAGAGAAAGGTATTAAGAACAATTATTTTAACGAGATCGCTAATGTTTTAAAACTTTCTTTTCAACATGATTCCATTGTGCGTGATATGAATTATATTCAACAACTATCTAATCAAATGTTGAATGTGCCAATCGCCCATGTGCTTGATGCCAATTACATTGCTGATCGTTTTGATCCTAAAGCAATAAGTAGCCGTTTAGCACAATTAACTGCCAAGAATGCTAGAATTTGGTTTATTGCACCAAATGAACCCCATAATAAAGAAGCCTATTTTCTCAATGCGCCTTATCAAGTTGATAAAATTAACAGCCAGCAATATCAGCGCTGGGCTGAGTTAAAAAAAACAATCCATTTTTCGTTACCTGAATTGAACCCTTATATTGCTAATGATTTTTCTTTAATTAAACGTTCCCGTCATTATCAGCATCCTGAATTAGTATATGAGCAAGGAAATGTGCGGATAGTTTATATGCCAAGTCAATATTTCGCTGATGAACCTAAAGGGGGTATCGCTTTAGATTTACGTAATGAGCAGAGCAATAAAACGGCTAAATCTCAAGTTAGTGCAGCGTTATTAGAATACTTAGCCACTTTGAAATTGTCTCAATTAAGTTACCAAGCGTCGGTCGCTGGAATGGAGCTTGTGGTTTCCTCAAATTTAGGGTTGCAATTGAAAACGAGTGGTTATACTCAACATCTAGCTGAATTGACAACAAAAATGATCAAGGAATTTCTTACCTTTACAGTTTCTGCTGACGAAGTTGCGCAAGCAAAATCATGGTATAGAGAACAGCTTGAAGTTACTAATAACCTTAAAGACTTTGAGTTGGCAATGCAGCCAAAACAACGTTTAGAAAATGTACCTTATTTTGAGCAAGGACAGCGCTTAAAGGCCTTAGAAACGATTACAGCAAATGACATCTTAAACTACCGTCAAGATACTATTGCAAATGCAGCCCTACAAGCAATTGTTTTTGGCAATCTAACACAGAAGCAAGGGATTGATATTATTAAGTCCATTTATCATTTATTAAATAATAAAGGTAAAAATTGGTGGAGAGGAGATATTATTGTTGTAGATAAACAGCATAAAGTAAATTTTCAACATCAAGCAAATAGTACGGATAATGCGTTAGCAGAAATATTTATTCCGACAGGATATGACCGTTATAGTGGATTTGTATTATCAAATATTTTGGCCAATATTTTGCATCCTTGGTTTTTTGAACAACTGAGGACGCAAGAGCAATTGGGCTATGCTGTATTTGCCTTTAATACTAATTTTGGTGAGCAATGGGGATTAGGTTTTTTATTACAAAGCAATAATAAAACTCCCGCCTATTTGAATGGACGTTATCAAAATTTTTATCAATTAGCCTTTAAAAAATTAAATGCGTTGCAAAAAAAAGATTTTGAGCAATATAAAAAGGCACTATTGACGGAAATGGAACAGCCTCCGCAAACTTTTTATGAAGAGATAGATCGTTTTTTACCCGATTTTGCGAGGAATAATTTTGCTTTTGATAGCAGAGAAAAAATAATCAAAATGTTGAAAACAGTTACACAACAGGATTTAGTAACTTTTTATAATAATGCCATCTTGCAACAAAAAGGTTTAGCTTTTGTTTCACAAATTATAGCCAAAGGTGTTAATAAAGAGGGTTATGCTCAATTAAAAGATTGGATAACTTATCCCACGGCGTCTGAATTACAAAAGATTTTGCCAATTGAGGTAGATGCTAAGTGAGGAATAGGAGAATACAAGCTTATCAACTGGATCCTTATCGTTTGCCTCTTTATGGTCAACGGCTGATAGAAGCTTCAGCAGGAACAGGAAAAACCCATACGATAGCTTTACTCTATTTGCGATTATTATTGGGTGTTGGGCAAAAAAATGCATTTTCTCGTCCATTAAGTGTAGAAGAGATTTTAGTGGTAACTTTTACAGAAGCGGCAACCGATGAGTTACGATCACGTATTCGCCACAATATTCATCAGATGAGAATGGCTTGTATTAGAGATGGTATTGGTTTTGATGAAAATTCAATATATCGAACCTTACTATCTTCTATTGCAGATAAAAATGTGGCCGCTCAATGGTTACTTGCTGCTGAACGTCAAATGGATGAAGCAGCGATTTATACCATCCATGGTTTCTGTCAACGCATGTTGGTGCATAATGCTTTTGAGTCAGGCATGCTATTTGAGCAATCAATAATAAAAGACGAACATACCTTACAGCAACAGGCTTGTGCTGATTTTTGGCGCTGTAACTGCTATCCATTGGATTATTCTATATCAAAGGTTATTGTTGACGAATGGAGTGATCCAGAAACACTGTTAGCTGAAATAAAGCCTTATTTACAAGGAGATATTCCAGCCTTTATCAACCAACCCATTGAAGCTCAATCAATAAAACAGCGTCATAAAACGCTAATTGATACGATAAAAATAGTAAAAGAGCAGTGGCTTATAAATTCGGCCAGTTTCCTTGATTTAATTAGTAATTCCGCTGTAAATAAACGTAGCTATAGTCGCCGTAATTTACCGGTTTGGTTAGCCACGGTCAATAGCTGGGCACAGTCAGCGACCGTAGATTATAAAACACCGAAAGAACTGGCTCGCTTTTCCCAATCTGAACTGCTAGATAAGACACCAACGGGTAATGTACCAGAACATGAGGTTTTTCTTGCTATTGATAATTTATTGCAACAATCACTTACATTACGTGATCTTATTATTTCAAAAGCAATTATCAACATTCGGCAAACGATTGTTCAAGAGAAAAAACGGCGTGGAGAAATTGGATTTGATGATTTATTAAGTTATTTAGATCAGGCATTGCAGGCCGAAGGTGGAGAGCGATTAGCTAACGCGATTCGTAATCGCTACCCAGTTGTTATGGTCGATGAGTTTCAAGATACGGATCCGCAACAATATCGAATTTTTCAGCGTATTTATCAAGGGCATAATCATTGTTGTCTATTATTTATTGGTGATCCTAAACAAGCTATTTATGCTTTTCGTGGTGCGGATATTTTTACTTATCTTAAAGCTAAGGATCAGATTGAATCACACTATACCCTTGATACCAATTGGCGCTCTTCACCAAATATGATTGCGGCAGTTAATCAATTATTTAGTCGGGTAGCAAAGCCGTTTGTATTTGAGCAAATACCGTTTAATGCCGTTAATCCAGCCCCTGCGAATCAGCATTTAGCGTTTATTCATAAAACAGAAAAACTATCAGCATTAAATTTTTGTTATTTAGACAAAGAAAATGTTTCAACTTTGGATTATCAGCAAACGATGGCCCACCAGTGTGCTAGTCAGATATGTGATTGGCTTAAAGGGGGCGAGAATGGGACAAGCTGGCTGTATCGAGATAATGTAAAACAGCCGGTAACGGCTGCCGATATTATGGTGTTAGTCAGAAGCCGTCGTGAAGCAGTAATAATACGAGAAGCGTTAAGTAAATTTAATATTTCGTCAGTTTTTCTTTCTAATCAAGAAAGCGTTTTTGCTACTGATGAAGCGCGCGATTTATTATGGTTATTACAAGCCGTGCTCTCACCTGAAAAGGAACGCACGCTACGTTGTGCATTGGCTACCCGTTTAATCGGGCTAAATGCACAAGATATTGAACAATTAAACCAGGATGAAAATCAGTGGGAAATACGGGTTGAAGAGTTTGCCAATTATTTATTGCTTTGGCAGCGACATGGTATTTTGCCTATATTACGAGCTATTATGGTTAACCACCGAATTGCTGAAAACCTGCTAATGGATAATATAGAGGGTGAACGGCGCTTGATGGATGTGATGCATCTTAGTGAATTGTTGCAAGAGGCTGAATTACAACTTGATAGTGTGCATGCTCTAGTCCGCTGGTTAGCACGGCAGATAGACCAACCGGATGCTTTATTAGAAAACCAGCAGATACGTTTAGAGAGTGATAAGCACTTAGTTAGTATTAGTACCATCCATAAATCTAAAGGTTTAGAATTCCCGATTGTTTGGCTACCCTTTGCTTGTCAATTCTCTCAGCAAAAATTGGCCACTTTTCATGATCGTGATAATTTTCAAACATGTCTTGATCTGACACAACAAGAAGAGAGCATTAGGCTGGCTAATGAAGAACGTTTAGCAGAAGATTTGCGGTTGTTATATGTTGCACTAACGCGCTCAAAATTTCATTGTAGTGTTGGTATTGCCCCTTTAATAAAAGGTCGCGTGAGTAGGGAAAGTGGTGACACTGATTTACATCAAAGCGCATTAGGTTACTTATTACAAAACGGCCAACAAGGCAATGCCGCTCTTTTACGCGATGCTTTAGGCGCATTAGCTAGTGAAAATATTAGTATCACAGCCATTAGTGATATTAACCTATCGCCTTGGTATCCTAAAGAAAATAAACCTGTGAAGTTATTGGCGCGAAATTTTACAGGTCAGATCCAAAATAGCTGGCGAGTTACTAGCTACTCAGGATTAACTTATCATGATATATATTCTTTATCTGATAAGTTTACTGCTAGTGATGTAAATATTGAGATTGCTATCCAAGCTTTGGCACCTAAAATGGACGCTGATGCGCAAGGTGACGATTTGTTGGTTCAAGGTGAAATAGCAGATAGAAGTGTTCATACCTTTCCTAAGGGCGCCACAGCAGGAACTTTTTTACACTCCTTGTTGGAATTATTGCCATTTAATCAACATCCGCAAGAGTCTTGGTTAGCTGAAAAATTAGCACAAGCCGGTTTTTCTGTTGATTGGGCACCTTTGCTAAAAATGTGGCTAATAAATATTTTTGACACTCCATTACTTAAAAATAATTTCAGTTTGTCAAAGATCACACCTGAGTATCAATTAAATGAAATGCAATTTCATTTACCAATAGAAAAATTATTATCGCCATCTGAATTAGACAGATTGGCCCATCAATATGATGTCTTATCCCAACGTTGTCCACCACTTAGGTTTGAGCCAGTAACAGGTGTTTTAAAAGGTTATATTGATTTAGTTTTCTGCTGGCAAGACAAATTTTATCTGCTTGATTATAAATCAAATTGGTTAGGAGAAAATAGTCTGGCATATAGTCAGCAGGCAATACAGAGCTCGATGATTGATCATAGATATGATTTACAGTATCAGCTTTATACATTAGCTTTGCATCGTTATTTACGAAATCGTTTGCCTGGTTATGATTATCAAAACCATTTTGGTGGTGTTATTTACCTTTTTTTGCGAGGGGTTGATATTAATAACCTTGGTTATGGTATTTATCATACAATTCCTGCTTATGAGTTAATTAATGGCTTGGATGAGCTATTTAATGCAACTAATCGAGGTGAAGAAGGATGATAACTTTACTAAAGCGAGCTGCTGAGCTTAATTTGTTTAATTCTTTAGACGTACAGCTTGCTATTCGGTTAGTGGAAAATGAAAACCCGTTATTATTATTGATATTTGCATTATTGAGCGCTGAAACTCGAGCAGGGCATGTTTGTTTGTTTATTGATAAGCTCCAACCACTCTATTTATTTGAAGGTAGGCAGGTTGAAATGGCTTTTGCCCTATGGGAAATGGCGGGAACGCCTGATAGTAGCAGGATCTATGCTGAGCTTAAACAATGTAATGCTGTTTGTGATGCTCAGCAACCCACAGCTAAGCCATTAGTGTTATCAGATAACAAACTCTATTTTCAGCGGATGTGGGCTGATGAAGGATTAGTGGCTGACTTTTTTTCTCGTCATGTGTTAGAAACCGTTGATGAACAGCGGCTAGCAACTATTTTAACGCATTTTTTTACGCCCTCGAACACACAAGATTGGCAAAAAATAGCTGTGGCAGTTGCAGTAACCAGTCGGATTGCTGTTATTTCTGGTGGGCCAGGTACTGGTAAAACAACGACAGTAGCACGTTTATTAGCCACTTTAGTCAAATTAAGTCATGAAAAGTTAATCATTCAGTTAGCAGCACCGACAGGAAAAGCGGCTGCACGATTAACTGAATCATTAAATAATGCATTATTAAAACTGAATTTATCTGCAACTGAGCAAGCGGTTATTCCCGAACAAGCGCAGACTATTCATCGTTTATTAGGTGCTCAACCAGATAGCCAGTTATTACGTTATCATAAAGACAATCCACTGTTATTAGACGTATTAATAGTTGATGAAGCATCGATGATTGATTTGCCTATGATGGCCAGATTGATTGAAGCCCTGCCTCACCACGCACGTGTTATTTTGTTAGGTGACAGAGATCAATTAGCTTCGGTTGAAGCGGGTGCTGTTCTCGGTGATCTTTGTCGTTTTTCCGAATGCGGATATAGTCGTACAAGAGCAGCACAACTGACTAAAATCACTGACTGTGATTTATCTGATTTTATATCGAACGAAGGACCAGATGTTAAAGATCGGATTTGCTTATTACGAAAGAGCTATCGTTTTGATGCACAATCAGGAATTGGTCGACTGGCTACGGCAATTAACCAAGCTAATATCAAATATGTTGAGCAGCTATTAACACAGCCAAGTGCGGATATTGCTTTTCACTCAATTGATTCGCCTGTGAGATATGGCAAATTAATTTCTGATGCTACTGCATGCTACCGTTATTATCTGGATATGATAAAAGCGGGTCGCGATCCTGAAGAGATCCTGACTGCTTTTAATCGTTATCGCTTATTAGCTGCTCTAAGGGAGGGACCATACGGGGTTATAGGGCTAAATGACAAGTTAGAACAGCTTTTGCATCGTCAGGCAAGTATTCGACGTTCAGCGTATAGCTGGAATAAAAACTATGAAGGCCGCCCAATCATGATCACTAAAAATGATCGTCCTCTTGGTTTATTTAATGGGGATATTGGTATCATGCTACGCGATGGACAACAGGGTTTAAAAGCTTATTTTCAGTTGCCAAATGGGGTGGTTAAAAGAATACAACCCAGTCGTTTACCTCAGCATGAAACTGCCTTTGTGATAACTGTACATAAATCTCAAGGGTCAGAATTTGAACATGCCGCATTGGTTTTACCACCAATTTTTACACCTATTCTTAGTAAAGAGCTTATTTATACGGCAATTACACGAGCGAAAAATCAGCTGACGATTTATGCTGATCGTCATGTTTTTGCTAAAGCGCTAGTGACGCCGACAGAGCGGCGCAGTGGTTTGACTGAGCGTTTAGTTTGATGAAAGTAGAATTTATTTAGCTTGCTGGTTTGTTTTATATTATTCATAGCCAACGCAATAAAAAAATAAATTTTTAAGCATAATGAACAGGATTAGAATATTGCGGTATATAACTTTAGTTTCCGCTTTTATCAATGAATAAGTTATTTGTATTAGTTATTATTCTTATTTTTATATTAATTGTTTTTTAGAAGTATAAATGGTCGATATTTGAGATGCTGCATAAAATATTTGAACCTTATTATTATTCGATGGAAGGATGCAAATAAATGTTAAATTCAATCAATCATACATCTCAGATTAGTGATCATTCATCTCAGGTAGTTAACCAACAGGTGGCTTCTGCCTTAACAGGGGCAAATACAGAAAATAAAATAGTTTCTCAATTTCTAACAGTATGAAATTCTTATATTGATTTGCACGAGATAAAAATAAAAGAAAATGATTTATTTGATGCAGTTAAAAAAAAATTCACATCTTCTAGTTATCTCGAATACCCTGAGTCCACTGAGCAGACGAAAAGGTTTTATCAAGCTGGATTAGCCATCGGGATTGTGCATGATTATCAACCGGTTGATATAATTTCAGAAATAGCGGTTGCAAAAAAGAAGGCAGATCACATTTACAATAATTTGCCTATAAAAAATCAGCTAGATGAGCCAGAAGTAGTAATTGAAAATAGAGGAAAAGCTTTTGTAGCAAGTTTTCTATCGGCTAGTACTGTTTTGGATTCGACGGTCTATGCTCAGGCATTAAATATTGGTAGTGGGGTTATAAATGCTATGCCTACTGATAATCTAATGGTTAATCATTTTTCAACGATGTGGAATTTGCGTGATTCTCTTGCAGCGTCAGCACCAAAGCCTGCAATTGAAACAACTAATTAACCGTTATTTTATTTTTGGATCTTCTCTTGGTTAAATAGAGAAGATCCGCTATTTTTTTGCTTAATAGCAATAGAAATTTTTGTTTATTTAAATAATGTATTTTTTATTACAATAGAGTTTATTAATTAAATTTTTAATTAGTTTTATAGTAATCTAATTAATATTAAGTATTAAAATTTTTGAGCATCGTTGGTAATTATAAAGAGATTGTTTTTTTATTGGCAACATATCAACTTTTGCCGGCAAAAAACCTCTTTCCTGAAACCAATGTGTACTTTGGGTTGTTAATACAAAAAGTTTTTCTAATTTTAAATTTTTGGCTTGCAGAGTAATGTGTTCAAGCAGTTTTTCTCCTCTTGATAAATTACGATAGTCAGGATGTACAGCCAGGCAAGCCATTTCTCCCGACTTTTCTTCTAAATAGGTATAAAGTGCTGCGCAAGCGATGACCAAATTTTCTCGTTCGATGATAGTATATTTGTCGATTTCCATTTCTAATTGTTCACGTGAACGGCAAATCAGTATTCCTTGCTGTTCTAGCGGTTGAATTAATTCTAATATTCCACTGATATCATTAATATTAGCTCGACGAATTTGTTCAGAATTTTCCATTATAATTTGGGTACCAATACCCTTGTGAGAAAAAAGTTCTTGTAACAAAGCGCCACTCTCTTGATAGCTTATTAAATGGCTACGACGAACACCCTGCCGGCATGCTTTAGTTGCGCTACGTAGAAAAGGGAGTATGTCAGAATGATTATTGTGTTGTTTTTCCAGTTCATCAATATGTATTTCAGCATCATTCGGTGAGAGTTGCGATAATATATTGCCATTTTTATCACTGATACCTTGTGAAGAGCAAAATCCAATTAATTTATCTGCTTTGAGCTTAATCGCTAATTGGCTTGCGATGGTTTCCGTGGCTAGATTAAAACTTTCTCCCGTTACAGAAACAGCAATTGGACCAATTAATACAATGGAACCGCGCTCTAATTGATAATTGATAGCGATATCATCGATTCGGCGTATACCTCCGCTGTGACAATAATCAACACCCTTGTCGATCCCTAAAGGTTGAGCAATAATAAAATTACCACTGACGACATTAATATGGGCACCTTGTAATGGAGTATTGTTGAGACTCATCGATAACAGAGCGGTAATATCCCATTGTAATGTAGCTGATATTTTTTTAGCTAACTCCATGGTATTGGCATCTGTGACGTGAATATTTTTATGGTAGATTGCCGGATATTGACGGGTTAAGAGTTTTTTATCTATCTGTGGGCGTATACCATAAACTAAAACCAATCGAATACCCAGACTGTGTAATAAACCGATATCGCTAATGATATGAGTAAAATTTTTATCTGCGATAGCGTTACCGTTCAATGTAATAACAAAAGTTTTATCGCGATGTATATTAATATAGGGAACAGAGTGGCGAAATCCATTAACTAAATCAGTACTACGTCCTTCCATATGTTTCTCATATAAATGATTGTTCCTAATGAAAGTCTTTTTATGATTTTTGACACAAAATAGCAAGAAAAAATGCATGAAAAATCATCATTATTGTTTCAGAATATATGAGTGACTAATTATTTTTAGAGAGTAATTTATTAATGACAGCTCATTAATGTTTGGTTAAAGTTTTCTATAGTTATTTTTTTGTTGTTGATAATATTGAGCGGTTTGTAATTATTTGATGTTTTAAGTGGGTTTTTCGATGGATCATTCAAAACACGGTTTTTCACGACGACGTCTTCTGCAAGGAGCAGCTGCGACTATACTGTTAAGTATTAGTCCATTGGGGCTAGCCTTGTCTTCAAGTATAGTTGCTATTCGTATTTGGCCTGCTTCTAGTTATACCAGAGTAACTTTAGAATCGAATATTGCTTTAAAATATCGTCAATTTGCTTTGTCTGCTCCTGATCGGATTGTCGTGGATTTAGAAAACGTACAATTAAATAGTGTCTTGCAAGGGGTAGGCAAGCAAATCAGTTCGCGTGATCCTTATCTGAAATTAGTCAGAGTAGGGCAATTTGATCAAAAAACGGTTCGATTAGTTTTTGAAGTGAAAACTCATGTTGAACCACAAATGTTTACTATTGCACCTGTTGCTGGTTTTAAACATCGCTTAGTTGTTGATTTTTATCCTGCTTCTGGTGTTTACACTGATGACGATCCGTTATTAGCACTACTAGAAGATTACAATAAAGGTAAATTGGATGATGCGTTGCCGGTTATAACGAAAAAGCCAGGTAAAGCAGGTAGAGATAGGCCGATTGTCATTATGATCGATCCTGGTCATGGTGGGGAAGATCCTGGTGCGATAGGAAAATATAAAACGCGGGAAAAAGATATTGTATTGCAAATTGCGCGGCGATTAAAAATATTAATTAATCGTGAACCTAAGATGAAAGTTTATATGACTCGTAATGAAGATGTATTTATTCCTTTAAAAGTACGAGTTGCAAAAGCAAGAAAAATGCAGGCTGATTTATTTGTTTCTATTCACGCTGATGCCTTTACTAATCGTAAAGCGAGAGGTTCCTCCGTATTTGCATTATCAACCAAAGGCGCCACCAGTAATACCGCTCGATATTTAGCACAAACACAGAATGAGGCAGATCTGATTGGTGGTGTCAGTAAAAGTGGTGATAAATATCTTGATCACACCATGTTTGATTTAGTTCAGACAGCGACTATTAATGATAGCTTGAAATTTGGTACCGAAGTGCTTAAACGGATGGGTAACGTGAACAAGTTGCATAAGAACATCGTTGATCAAGCGGGTTTTGCGGTATTAAAGGCACCAGACATTCCGTCTATTCTGGTTGAAACGGCTTTTATTAGTAATATTGAAGAAGAACGAAAATTAAAAACAGCAAAATTCCAACAGCAGATGGCGGAATCTATTTTCCGGGGTATTAAAGCTTATTTTGACAACGGTGGAAAACTGGCTTTGCGTTAAGCGTGTTAATTAGATAAATAATAGCTTTGTCGGGAAACTAATCTGATATTAAACGAAAGATGGTTGCGGGAGCCGGATTTGAACCGACGACCTTCGGGTTATGAGCCCGACGAGCTACCAAGCTGCTCCACCCCGCGTCTGAAATGATTCTTGTTTTTAATATTGGTTGCGGGAGCCGGATTTGAACCGACGACCTTCGGGTTATGAGCCCGACGAGCTACCAAGCTGCTCCATCCCGCGCCTGAAATGGTTAATGTTTTTTATTGGTTGCGGGAGCCGGATTTGAACCGACGACCTTCGGGTTATGAGCCCGACGAGCTACCAAGCTGCTCCACCCCGCGTCTGAAATGGTTAATGTTTTTTATTGGTTGCGGGAGCCGGATTTGAACCGACGACCTTCGGGTTATGAGCCCGACGAGCTACCAGGCTGCTCCATCCCGCGTCTGAAATGATTCTTGTTTTTAATATTGGTTGCGGGAGCCGGATTTGAACCGACGACCTTCGGGTTATGAGCCCGACGAGCTACCAGGCTGCTCCATCCCGCGTCTGAAATGATTCTTGTTTTTAATATTGGTTGCGGGAGCCGGATTTGAACCGACGACCTTCGGGTTATGAGCCCGACGAGCTACCAGGCTGCTCCATCCCGCGCCTGAAATGGTTAATGTTTTTTATTGGTTGCGGGAGCCGGATTTGAACCGACGACCTTCGGGTTATGAGCCCGACGAGCTACCAGGCTGCTCCATCCCGCGTCCGATAGCGGCTCACTATACTCAGGATCAGATCCGATGCAAGTTTTTTTCTTAAATATTGCGATATTTTATTATATCTTGTACATAAAAAAGACTTGATGATTAATTTTTGTTCTTTTATGCATATTAGGTATCATGCTTATTGATATAAGAAGTCAGCAAAAAATGATAGCCAAAAAAGTAATCAACAAATAAATACTTATTTTTTTAATGGTAATATAAAAGTAGTTATTTAATTATTATCTTAAATCAGTAAAATATTTTATCAGAAATTATCTTGATGATCGGGTGAGGGTATAATTTATTACTAATTTAAATATCCAGAATGAGGTCAATTAAGCAGATAAGAATGAAACAGATAATATAAGCTAATCGTTATTAGCTAATCGGTTATTACGGCCTGCAGATAAATAGATAACGAGTCGGTTTTATTATCATAATAGATATAATCAGGATTTGAATTAATAAATTAGTTTCTTTTTTATTATTGGTGAACACGCTATTTTTATTAACTAAGGTTAGACATGCAATTACTCCTTTCACAAGCTTGGCTACGGCGCTTCGCTGGTATCGGCCGTCTCTATGGTCAAAAAGCGTTAATGCTTTTTGCTCGTTCCCATGTCTGTGTTGTTGGTATTGGTGGTGTAGGCTCATGGGCTGCGGAAGCATTAGCAAGAACAGGGATCGGCACTATCACACTGATTGATATGGATGATGTATGTGTGACAAATACTAATCGACAATTGCATGCATTGAGCGAAACTATTGGTCAATCAAAAGTTGAAGTCATGAAATCGCGTATTTTGCAAATTAACCCTGAATGTCAAATTAATATTATTGATGATTTTGTCTCGACGACTAATCTTGCTGAGCTGATATCAATGCAATTTGATTATGTAATTGATGCTATCGATAGCATACGGCCTAAAGCTGCTTTATTAGCTTATTGTCGTCGTTATAAAATCCCCATTGTGACCACTGGTGGCGCCGGTGGACAAATTGATCCTACCCAGATCCAAGTCAAAGATTTAGCGAAAACGATCCATGATCCCTTAGCTGCCAAATTACGTGAAAAATTAAAAAGTGATTTTAAAATAATCAAAAATAGCAAAGGTAAATTAGGTATTGACTGTGTTTTCTCGACCGAACAATTAGTTTATCCACAAAGTGATGGCACCGTCTGTAGGACTAAAAGTAATGTGGGAGGAACAATGCGTATGGATTGTGCCGCCGGTTTTGGAGCAGCAACAATGGTAACAGCTAGTTTTGGTTTTGTTGCGGTTGCGCATGTATTAAAAAAATTACAGCGTAAAATGATGGCTAGCGAAAGAAAATGAAATAATTTGCTAATTATTAGCAATCAAAGCGCATTTTGAGCGATTTTTTGGCAGGCTTAAACCCGTGATTGAATGTCATCAATTCTTGAAGTACTGAGTTGTTGAGCGAGTCCCATTTGTTTAAAATATCTACCTAATCAAGAGATAAAATTTGAGCGCTAGTTTTGTCTTGGATAACAGGGAAATATTGGCGAAATAGTGCTATAGAAAATGTTATTGGCATGAAAAGCACAGCTATCAAAATATTTAGGCTCTCTATATCTAATTATTGCAATTTTATCTTGTCAAAAATGATCTTTCTCACCAGGTTTGTTATATTCACTTAAAATTAGAAAAATAGTACTAGTCTTGATTAATAATATCTATTCTATCTGTATCATAAGTATATTATCCGATTATATTCGGCGATGAAAAAGATATATATTTAGTGGATAAAAAAACGCCGCGATAAATGCGGCGCGATAAAATTACTATGGACAGACAAGGTAAAAGTATAGGAGTGAAAATAGTAGTATTAACTATTCAACCTGGAAAAACCAGATAATTTGCAAACAAAACATCACATCCATAAAGCCAAGAATTTTATATAAATTAACAATTTAGCGATTCATTCAGGCCCAGGAAGCAGCCTTACTATAGACATATACTGGTTTATCTACAATGGACAATTTATAATGCTTCAGATTATAAAAACTAATGGATATATAAGGATGAGTAAGAAGCGATCATGTCAAAATGTATGCCTCCTCTTAATGCATTAAGGGTATTTGATGCTGCAGCCCGTCATTTAAGTTTTACTAAAGCAGCAGAAGAGCTTTATGTTACTCAGGCGGCAATAAGTCATCAAATAAAAGGTTTAGAAAATTTCTTGGGTTTGAAATTATTTCGTCGGCGTAATCGTTCATTATTATTAACTAAAGAAGGGCAAAGTTATTATTTAGATATTAAAGAAATTTTTTCTTCATTACGTGAAGCTACTCGGAAATTACAGGCACTTAGCGCAAAGGGAGCATTAACCGTCAGTTTATTACCGAGTTTTGCTATTCAATGGTTAGTGCCGCGTTTATCGAGTTTTAATCATGCTTATCCTGATATTGATGTACGTATACAGGCTGTTTATCATGAGGGAGATAAAATGGCCAATGATGTTGATGTGGCCATCTTTTATGGTTATGGTAATTGGCCAGGCTTAAGAACAGATCGTTTGTATGCGGAATACTTAATACCAGTTTGTGCGCCAGCCTTATTAGCGGGGCGTTATCCATTGAAAAAACCGCAAGATTTAATTCATCATACATTGCTACATGATTCTTCTCGGCGTGATTGGCAAGCTTATGCACGTCAATTATCATTACAAGACATTATTAATGTAGAACAAGGACCCATTTTCAGTCATAGTGCTATGGTTATTCAAGCCGCCATACATGGTCAAGGTATCGCATTGATTAATAACATTATGACAAAAAATGAACTTGATACAGGTCGTTTAGTATGTCCGTTTAATGATGTTTTAATTAGTAAAAAAGCTTTCTATTTGGTTTGTCATGATACTCAAGCGGAGTTAGGTAAGATTGCTGCATTTCGTCAATGGATCCTTGCAAAAGCAGCTAGCGAGCAACAAAAATGGGGATTTGTTACTGGTGAGCCGTAAACTATATGACAAGTAAAAAAATTAATTTAAAAAGGGAAAGGATATTAACGTGAATGCTCGTTTAATGTTGATATTTGCAGGAATTAGTGGATTTTTTTGCGTTGCATTTGGCGCAATAGGTTCACATTTATTATCACCTTTACTAAACCATGATCAAAGAGAATGGATTTGTATTGGTTTACGTTATCAATCAATGCATACTTTAGTACTGATGATATTAGGTGCTATTTTATTACGTAAAGTCATATTATGGTTTTACTGGGGAGGTATTTTCTTCAGTATAGGCATTTTATTGTTCAGTGGCAGTTTTTACTGTATGGCACTATTGCAGGTAAAATATTTTGCTCATTTGACACCAGTAGGCGGCTTTTGCTTTTTGATTGGCTGGATATTAATTGTTATTGGCGCAACTCGGCTTAGGAATCCAATAATACGTCATGAATAAAAATATTATTTTATATTGCCGTGCAGGATTTGAAAAAGAGTGTGCGGCAGAAATTACCGAGAAGGCTACGCAGATCGGTGTGTATGGTTATGCTAAAGTAAAAGATAATAGCGGTTATGTCTTATTTGAATGCTATCAGTCTACTGATGCAGAGCGTTTGGCTAAAGAGATACCCTTTGCCACATTAATATTTGCTCGCCAATTAGTAGTTGTTAGCAATTTATTGAAAGATTTGCCATCCGACGATCGCGTATCGCCGATTGTTGCGTTATTGCAAGGTGTCGTTGAACGGGCTGGTGAATTACGGGTTGAGGTGCCTGATACCAATGAGAGTAAAGAACTACTGAAATTTTGCCGTAAATTTACGGTGCCCTTACGTCATGCGCTTCGTCAACAAAAAATATTGTTATTAAAAGAAAACCATCAGCGTCCAGTTATACATGTATTTTTTATTGCGGCCGGTTGTTGTTATGTTGGCTATTCTTATGTGAATAACAATTCACCTTTCTTTATGGGGATCCCTCGGTTAAAACTGCCAGTTGATGCGCCAAGTCGTTCAACATTAAAACTGGAAGAGGCATTTCATCTATTTATTCCTTATGATGAATGGGAAGAGCGTTTAGCATCGGGTATGAAGGCAGTTGATCTAGGCGCTTGTCCAGGTGGATGGACATATCAATTAGTGAAGCGCAGTATGATGGTCGATGCGATTGATAATGGCCCAATAGCGAAAAGCTTAATGCAAACAGGTCAGGTACGGCATCATCGTATTGATGGTTTTAAATTTATCCCACACACTAAGAATATTACTTGGTTGGTTTGTGATATGGTTGAAAAACCAGCAAAAGTTGCTGCTTTAATAACAGGTTGGTTGTTAAAAGGATGGTGCCGGGAAGCAATATTTAATTTAAAGTTACCGATGAAAAAACGTTATCAAGAAGTTTTACATATTTTGCACAAAATATCACAGACACTAAACGAAAATGGTATTAATGCTCAAATTCAAGCGAAGCAACTCTACCATGATCGCGAAGAGATAACGGTACATGTAAGACGAATTTGGTCAGCCTCTATACCAGAACGGGATTAGAAAAGAAGTAATTAATAATAAAAATTTATATTTTTTACTGAGTTATGGGATAAATCTCAGTTGTTGCAAATTTCCATTTAACTGTAGATCCGTTTTAAGAGAAGCCACCTGTCGGCTAATGAAAGCTATTTTTTGCGCCGGTTCAATCCGTTTGCGCCATTTCTCAGGTATCGAGTTGATATTAGCAAAAATAGCCTCTAAGGTAGGATATTGCTGAAGTAAGGTTGCTGCGGTTTTAGGACCTATGCCGGTTATACCGGGGATTTTACTGCTGTTTATGCCAGTTAGTCCCCAATAATCCTGTAATTGTTCAGGTTTAACACCAAATTCTTTATTAACGAAAGATAAATCAAGCCAGCGTTTTTGAAAATAATCACGAATATAAATCGATGATGAAAGTAGCTGACAATAGCCTTTATCTGTTGAAATGATGGTGACACGATATCCGGCAGTAGCCACTTTAATTGCTAATGTTGCCGCCAGATCGTCTGCTTCATTTTCGAAGGCATGCCAACAGGCTAATCCTTGCGCTTTAAATGCGATTTCAAGGTTATTTATTTCATGATACAGATCCTCCGGCATGGCTTGTCGGCCAGCTTTGTATTGAGGTAAAAGTTGTTGCCGCCAGTTATTTGTCTGCTGTTCTTTGCTATCGAATATTGCCACTGCATGGGTGGGCAAAGTATGGTTAATCAGCTGGCGAAGAGTTGAAATACAAGCTTGTTCGCAAGGGCTTCCTTGAACAGCATGAATACGTCTGATTAGATTTAAAGCATCAACAATAAGTAAGTGGATCATGATTTTTTGTGCATCGTTTGTCTGGTCAGTTATTTGATTATTTCATAGCAGGGTATATAGGCTGAACTGCTAGGTAGCTTCATTCGATGTTGACTAACAAACCCGCGTAATAATGTATCCATGTGAGCCATAATTATGGCATCACCATGGAGTTTATAAGGACCATGCTTTTCAATTTCTTTCATACCTACTTCTTTCACATTACCTGCAACAATGCCAGAAAAGGCTCTTCGTAAGTTAGCGGCCAATTTTTCTGGCTGCTGCGGATCACAAAATAGATTAAGTTTTGCCATATTGTCATGGGTAGGGGCAAAGGGTTTTTGCAGTTCTGAATTAACTTTTATTGACCAATTAAAGCTGTAGGCATCACCAGTATTGAGACGACTTTCTTTGACTAGAGGCATCAGTTTTTTCATTTCACGGGCTACGGCTTCTGGATCATCGATGATAATTTGATAATAATTACACGCCTGCTCACCAAGAGTATGCTTAATGAAATCATCAAGAGTGTCAAAATAGGCTTGGCTCTCTTTTGGGCCAGTTAGTATCAATGGTAATGCCTGATTATTATTGGCCGGATCCATTAAAATACCTAATAAATAAAGTAGTTCCTCTGTCGTGCCTGCACCGCCTGGAAAAATAATGATACCATGAGCTATCCGCACAAATGCTTCAAGGCGTTTTTCAATATCTGGCATGATAACAAGTTCACTAACCAGAGGGTTAGGTGGTTCAGCTGCAATAATCGAAGGTTCAGTTAACCCAAGAAAGCGGCCATTTTTATAGCGTTGCTGTGCATGGCCTACTGCGGCGCCTTTCATCGGTGCTTCCATTGCACCAGGGCCACAGCCAGTGCAGATATTTAATTCACGTAATCCTAATTCATTGCCAACCTTGCGGGCATAAAGATATTCAATTTCGTTTATTGAATGGCCTCCCCAGCAAACAATGATATTTGGATCTTCATCCAGATGCAGGACTCGGGCATTACGCAGAATGGTAAAAATAATATTAGTGATATTGATACTATTATGCAGGCTTAATGCCAGCAGTTTTTCTGCGGATATAATCTGGGCATGAACAAAAAGAATATCTCTTAATACAGAAAATAAATTTGCTTGTAGTGAACGGATAATTTTACCATCAACAAAAGCTTTTTCTGGCGGATTAATTAATTCTAGTTTCACGCCGCGTTCACGCTGGAGAACATTGATATCAAAATTGGGATATTTAGCGATTAATTCTTTGCTATTATCTGTCTTACTGCCTGAATTAAGCACAGCTAAGGAGCAGTTTCTAAATAGTTGATAAAGATCGCTACTGGCAGTACGTTTAAGAATGCTAACTTCAATTTGAGATAGTAGATCCATTGAACCTAACGGGCTGACATGTGTTATCAAATTAAACTCCTTACTGCCGTGCTAATCGCATTATTGTTGGCTGGAAATTCTCATTGCTACGCCAAGGGTTAATGTCCAGCCCGCCACGGCGTGTATAACGGGCATAAACACTTAACTTATCTGGTTGACATAATTGAAGAATATCATTGAAAATGCGCTCGACACATTGTTCATGAAATTCATTATGATGTCTAAAAGAGACTAAATAACGCAGTAGCTTTTCTCTATCAATTTTAGGGCCAAAATAATGAATTTGTATTGAGCCCCAATCAGGTTGGTTGGTAATTAAGCAATTAGATTTTAGCAGATGGCTAACTAATGTTTCGTCTACTTTAATACTCGCGGTTGCATTTTTAAGATAATCACGATTAAATTTATAATCAGTAATTTCTATCTCTTGCTCATCAATACATTCACCAGGCAAATTGTGAATAGTTTGATCGGAAAATATAGTAAGAGGCTGTAATTTTACTGTCACTTCTCCTACAGCGCAGGTTGTAAGATCTTGGTTTAGTTGTTTTTCAACTTCTTGCCAATTGATAAATTTTGTCTGATTGAAACTATTTAGATAGAGTTTAAAACTTTTGGATTCAATTAGATTTACGCTATTAGCATCAATGGTAACATGGCCGATAGCAACTTGAGGAACTCCTCGACTGTTTAGCCATGAAAGCTCATACAGTGTCCAAATATCTGCGCCATGAAAAGGTAATTTATCTGATGATAATCCTAAAGGTTGCCGATTTAAGCGACGTGGAACAGCCTGCAGTAGATGCGGTGCATAGTTATCTTGATATTCGGTTTTTTTTCCGAGCGTTAGGTGTTGTAGCTCGCCATTATCTTGATAAATTGGCATAGAGTTCCTTCTAAAATAGAAAATCAGTATGATAGTTGCTAGCTTAATCGATATATTAGAGTAAGTTTGTTATTCAATGTATAGCTTAACAACAAATTGTGTAGATAGATAATAATACCTAATGATACTTTCATATATTAGAATGATTTATTGCTATAATTCGTCACCAATAAGAATAATTGACCATGGAAACAACGATTTCTCATGCATTAAAGGAACTCACACAGCGTTATATTACTTACTGGCAACAGCAGACCGGTGGTTTACCGGCTAGTAAGAGTTTTTACAGTATTCCTTCGCCTTGTATTGAATATAGTAAAGATGAAGTCACCTTTTGGTTACCAAAACCTTTTCCGATGCCAAATCAAAAGTTACATTCTGTTGAAAAAGCGTTGGAAATTCATTTTTATCCTAATATTCACCAATTTTATACCACGCAATTAGCGGCTGATATGCGAGTAAAATTTCAAGGTAGGCAACTGGATTTAATTCAAGTATGGAATATGACAGACTTTACTCGTTTACAAGAGAACTTAATTGGACATTTAATTACGCAAAAAAGACGTAGACTAACCCCAACTCTTTTTATTGCCAGTCTAGATTCTGAATTTGAAATTATTTCCGTAGATAATCTCACTGGCCAAGTTATATTAGAAACATTGGGTCAAACAACGCGTAGCGTCTTAGCTTGTAATCTGATTGAATTTTTAAAACAACTTATTCCTGTAATTGAAGAGCAATATAATTGAGATATTTACTTATTTTTTTGTGAGATATAGCTTACAAATTATGTAAGTTATATCTGCGTTTATTGCTTTTAAAACCATGAAGCGAGATGAAATATTTTTTTATTTCAGTAGGATAAAAAAATATTCTGTAATTATCGAGAAAAAATGATTAAAAACTATTTTTTCTATTCTTGTGTTCCTCAGATAAATCCGACATTCTTATGCCCGCCGATAAGTTAGCATTTATCAAATGAACCATAAATCGTAACGAGAAGTAGAAATAACCTAACAGCAGTTTATTGCACGGAATAAATTCAGTGATTGTTACTAATAATAAGTGGTGAATGAGAGTTTATTTTCTAACTTTGAAATTATTAAATTTTTAATAATATAGAGAAATAAGAAGGGTAGTGTTAGGGATAACGATTGATAAGTATGATTGCTTACAAATAACTACCTCGTAAATAGTAGGAAGATCTATTCAGCAGGATGCTGATAATTCAGGATGCATAAATATTCTATTTAATAGCGTTACATATTATATAACCAGTCGATTTTATAGGCTGGTTTTTTTATGGTTAAGATAGCTCAACAAAAGATTATTTTAATGACCTAGTCGCTGATAAAAATATAACATTACTTACTTATAATGTTATTAATAGGTGTATTTTTATTGATTAAAATTTCGATAGCTAGATCGTTTTATTGTGATTTAATAATGAGTAATAAAATTAATATCGCCGGCTACTTTTTTGTTTGATAGCTAATAATGTTATGATTCATTTATTTTTACTTATGATACTAGTGTAGGAAATGAATACCAATTTGATAGTTATAGAAAAACTGCGTCTCATTGAAGCTGAAATGAAAAACCTTAATCTTTGGAATAATACACCGCCGTCAGCGGAAGCTTTTGCTAGTCATTTGCCTTTTGCCATTGACACCATGGAGGCACATGAATGGTTGCAATGGGTATTATTACCAAAACTCTATAAGATTATTGAACAAGATATTGTTTTGCCAAACATATTCGCTATCACTCCCTATTTTGAAGAAATCTATAAAGAACAACAAGAAGGGCGATATTGCCAATTATTGGAATATTTACGAGCGTTAGATAAAATTTTTTCACAAGGTAATTCAACGGATGCTTGAAGTGCTTTATCAGGATCAGCATTTGATTGCCATAAATAAACCCACTGGATGGCTTGTACATCGGAGTTGGCTTGATCGTCATGAAACTCGTTTTATTATGCAAACAGTGCGTGATCAAATTGGTCAGTATGTTTTCCCTGTTCACCGTTTAGATAAACCAACTTCAGGGGTGTTATTAATGGCACTTTCTAGTGAAGTTGCTTGTCTTTTAGCGCAGCAATTTGAGCACCATGCAATAGAAAAAAAGTATCATGCGATTGTACGTGGCTATGTTAATGCAGCTGATATTATAGACTATCCATTAACGGAGGAGAAAGATAAAATTGCAAACAAATATGCTAGCAAAATAAGCCAGCCTCAAGCGTGTATTACTCATTATTCGCCATTAGCTAGAGTTGAATGTGCGATAGAGATAGGTCGTTATCCTACATCACGTTCCTCGCTGTTAGCGTTGCAGCCGAAGACGGGTCGCAAACATCAATTAAGACGTCATATGGCACATATCCGTCATCCTATAATTGGTGATACCACCCATGGCGATCTGCGTCAAAATCGGGGTGTTGCACACCATTTTGCTACCAACCGTTTAATGTTACATGCGAGTTATTTATCTTTTAAGCATCCAATAACAGGCGATAAATTGCAATTAACTGCAAAGTGGGATGATGCTTGGATGCATTTGTTATCACAGTTTGGTTGGTTAGGCATGGTGCCTGAACTCGAGAGTCAATATTTATCAATGATATAAATTTTAATACTAAATTATTATGTTAATGTGTTTGATAGGTAAATATGGCTTAACAGCCAGTTAGTATTGGCATATAAGCTGCTATGGATTTTTCAGGAGAGCTTTTTTAAATCTGATTTAATTTCAGCAATTTTGCTTATTACTACAGATTCTAAATGGCATAAATCATTTAATATCTTACTTTTTAAATCATGTTTGGTTTGGTCATGTTGACAAATTTGATTTAATTCTTCGATCACATCCCGTAGGTGGAGATTAATTTCATTGATTTCTTTGAGATTATTGTCAAGATTAATCAGCTTTCGTTGTAGTGGATATTTGAATTTTACGCTTTTAGCATAATGTTCATCTTTATCTTTGCGAAAATAGATCTTAAGAATATCATGGTTTGCTTCTTGGCGAAGGGTGTAGTGATCGATATCTTCAGGTTGAGTAATACCTAAACTTTTTAGATTATCATACATATTAATATTGCTGGAAAAAGGTTATTTAACAATTATTATAGGTTAGCATAATAATAAGAAGAAGCGGATAGATAACAATAATCCGCTATAATAAATTTTAGTCTATTGTTCTTAGTAACTCGTTAATGCCAACTTTCTTTCTGGTTTTGTCATCGACTTTTTTGACAATAACCGCACAATATAGACTATAGTTGCCATTTTTGGCGGGTAAGTTACCTGCGACGACGACAGAGCCAGCTGGAATTCGGCCATAGAGAATTTCACCGCTTTCCCTATCATAAATTTTGGTACTCTGGCCAATATAGACGCCCATTGAGATAACTGATCCTTCTTCAACAATGACACCCTCAACAATTTCAGAGCGAGCCCCAATAAAACAGTTATCTTCGATAATGGTTGGATTAGCTTGTAAGGGTTCAAGCACACCACCAATACCCACACCACCGGATAAGTGAACATTTTTACCAATTTGCGCACACGAGCCAACCGTTGCCCAGGTATCGATCATGGATCCTTCATCAATATAAGCACCGATATTAATATAAGATGGCATCAAAACGGTATTTGGCGCGATAAAGGCCCCTTTTCTAGCCGTTGCGGGTGGAACAACTCTAAAACCTTCGCGTTGAAAACGGGCATGATCATAGTCAGCAAATTTCATCGCTACTTTATCAAAATAGCGGCTTTCTGCGCCTTCGATTAATCGATTATCATTAATACGAAAAGAGAGTAGTACGGCTTTCTTAAGCCATTGATGAGTTATCCACTGTCCATTGATCTTATCAGCAACCCTTAACTGTCCTTTATCCAGTTGGCTGATCACTTGATTGATTGCATCACTTAATTGCACATTGGTCGTCGCCGGTGTGATTTCTGCTCGACGTTCAAAAGCATTTTCAATAATGGTTTTGAGTTGCTCCATAAAATTACTTATCCTCTGGGTTGTAATTATTTAACATGTTTACTTTTTTCTTTATCTATTGAAGTCAAGGCTTGGGTCAATTTCTCTGCCAGTTTTTGTTGGCTATTTTGATCGAGTGCTTGGTTGTTTTGATCAGTAAGTACAAATAAATCTTCAACTCTTTCGCCAATGGTTGTGATCCTGGCTCCGTGTAACAGCATGGCCATTTCAGTAAATATATTACCGATTTGTGCCAATAATCCAGGTTGATCCAGGGCAACAAGTTCCATATAAGTTCGTCTAGCATTTTGATTGGGCAGAAAATGAACTTTAGTTGGTACATTAAAATGGCGAAATTTATGATGGGCGTTACGCGTTTTTAATGTTTGGTTATCTGGAGTGTTAATAACTTTTAATAAAGCTTGACGAATATTTTCATAGCGATCAAGAGCTAGCGGTTGGCCTTTAGGATCTAATACCACAAACGTATCCATTGTCATATTATCTTTGTTAGTAAAGATTTGAGCGCTATGAATATTAAGATTTCGTCTATCAAGTTCTCCGGCAACAGCGGCAAATAGTGATGGTCGATCTGGACACCAGATAAAAATTTCGGTACCACCATGAACAGATACGGTACTAATCAGTATCAGTGGTTTATCTAAATTGTGTTTTAATAAAGCGCTAGCGTGCCAGGCAAGTTGCTGTGGGTTATGACGTAAAAAATAATCAGCATGGCAGCGTGACCATAATTTTTTCAGCTCATCTTCATCAATATTTTTTTCCTGTAGCAGGGTTAACGCTCGTAGGCGATGGAGTTGGATACGTTGACGTAAAGTAGGTATTGCTTGCGCACCTTGATTTAATTGCTTTTTAGTTATCAAATACAGCTCTTTTAATAGACTCTGTTTCCAGCTATTCCATAAGGTATTATTGGTTGCGCATATATCGGCAACAGTCAGGCACAGCAGAGAATCGAGACGGTTTATTGATTTTACTTCACGGGCAAATTGTTTAATAACAACGGGATCTTGAATATCACGCCGTTGGGCAGTCACTGACATCAAAAGATGTTGACGTACAAGCCAGGCAATTAAGGATGAATCAGGTTCAGATAGGCCATGGGCTAGGGCAAATTGCTTTGCATCTTTTGCGCCCAGTTCAGAGTGATCGCCTTTCCTACCTTTAGCAATATCATGAAACATAGCCGCCAGCCGTAAAATTTCAGGCTGAGCAAGCTTAGCATAAATGGCAACGCATAAAGGATGTTGGCGATTATTTTTTTCATCAGCAAATTGATCAAGTTTTTGTAATACCCGAATAGTATGTTCATCGACGGTGTAAGCATGAAAAAGATCAAATTGCATTTGTCCAACAATATTTTGCCAAACCGGCATATATGCACTGAGTACATCATGTAAGTGCATGGGCACAATGGCACCTTTGACCGCTCTAGGATGGCGCAAAATAGTAATAAACATTTCACGAGCAAGCGGGATTTCACACAGAGGTTTAGCCAGTTTTTGACAAGCAAGACGCAATTGACGTAGCGTAGCTGAGTATATTCCTTGAATATTTATATGTTCGGCCATTTGATAAAATAGCCGTAAAATGGCAGTGGGATCACGATGAAACAGTGAACTATCAATCAGATCGATCAGATCTCCCCTAAGTTGAAATTCATGATCAAGTTTATATGGTGCAGCTAGATTTTTTTCGCTAAGAATCGCTTCATCAAACAGCTGTAGCAGCATGCTATTGAGTTCTTGGACACGTCGTGTGTCACGATAGTAGTCTTTCATCATTTGCTCAACAGGCTGATTGCCTTCACCTTGATAGCCTAGTAAGCGGGCAACATTTAATTGATGTGCAAATAGTAGGCGATTATCATAACGTTTTATTATTAAATGCAGCGCAAATCGAATACGCAGCAAAAAATTTAGACAAATGTTTAATTCACGATATTCTGCTGGGCTTAGAAAGCCGAACTGAACTGTCTGCTTAATGGTGGTTGCGCCAAAATGTCGCCGCGCGACCCATAACAATATATGAATGTCACGCAAACCGCCGGGACTACTTTTGATATCTGGCTCAAGGTTGTAACTAGTACTATGATAACGTTGATGGCGTAGGTGTTGTTCATTACGTTTGGCCGCAAAAAACATATTAGATGGCCAAAAATTATCGTTAAATATGGCTTGTTGTAATGATCGAAACAGAGATTGATCGCCACAAATTAACCTTGATTCAAATAGATTAGTTGCAATCGACAGATCTGCCTGTCCTGCTTGTAAACACTCTTCTAATGTACGTACACTATGACCGATTTGGAAACCTAAATCCCATAATAGCGTAATAAATTGACCTATCTTAGCTGTGATAGTGGTAGCTAAAGGATGCTGACTTAAAATTAATAAGTCTATATCTGACAACGGATGTAATTCTTGTCGACCATAACCGCCTACTGCAATTAAAGATAATTGAGGAATTGCTTCAAAACCATGAATCTGCCAAAGACGCTGTAACAATTTATCAAGATAATGGCTACGCATGGCAATAAGTTCAGCGGCCGCAATACCCTGCTTAAAAGATTGTTCTAACCATTTTTGCAAGCGCTCTACCTGTTGTTTTAGTAAAGGTAAAGTAAAATCCTCTTGAGATAGTTTATCAAGAGTAAGGACAAGTGGGACAGGTTGATTACTTTTCATCATGGTTGCGTAACCGAAATTGCTACAGGGGATCTAATTTATAAGATTACTAATAAATAGTATTAATAAACAAATAAAAAGCAGTAAAACAATATCATTAACAGAAAAGCCTCCAAAATTATGGAGGCTAAGCAGAAAATTATTTATTGACTAATATAGCCGAAATAAATGGTTCTTCTTCTTTTCGTAAGGTTAAAATTTCACATCCATCGTCGGTGACAGCTAATGTATGTTCATATTGGGCAGACCAACCTCGATCTTTTGTTTTTACTGTCCAGCCATCTTTCATCGTTCTAATACGATGATCGCCGGTATTTACCATCGGTTCAATAGTAAACGTCATGCCTTTTTGCAGTATTACACCGCCGTCATCAGCATCATAATGTAATACTTGAGGTTCTTCATGAAAAACTTGACCAATACCATGGCCACAATATTCACGCACGACAGAAAAATGATGTTGTTCAACTAATTGTTGAATTGCCTGACCTATCGTTCGTAAACGAATACCTGGTTTGACCATTTTTAAGGCCAGATAAAGGCTTTCCTGTGTTACCTTACATAACCGTTCGCCTTGGATCGTTGGTTTACCGACAATAAACATCTTGGACGTGTCGCCATGGAAGCCATTTTTAATAACAGTGACATCAATATTAATGATATCACCTTCTTTTAAGATTTTCTCATCACTCGGAATACCATGGCAAATAACATCGTTAACAGAGGTACAAATAGATTTAGGGAAGCCGTGGTAATTTAAACAGGCTGGGATAGCTTGCTGTTTTTCGACAATATGGGAGTGACAGATACGATCAAGTTCACCGGTGGAAACGCCCGGTTTTATATAAGGTTCAATAATTTCTAACACTTCTGCCGCCAAATGTCCGGCGATACGCATTTTCTGAATATCTTCTTCCGTTTTAATTGAGATAGCCATGAATTCTGCCTATTTATGCTGATTTAAGTCAGTAATAATGCACTCATCAGCCAATTTTGTTGATTAAATATAAATAATGTATGTTGACGGTTATGTTAGCAGTGAAGCGCGGTTATGCCAACTAACGCCTTAACATATCAATTTTTTTAAAAATATGAAAATAGCCTAAAAGTAATGTTAGGTTATTTCAAATTGAATTATTATTAGTCAACCGAAAAAATCATAGAAATCATGGTATTAAAAACAACGCACAATAAAATATAGTCATAGTGTATTTTATTCAACTAAATGACTTAAGTTCAGAAAAATATAACTATGGGTGGTGTTTTATCTTATTTTATGGTATAAAGCGCGCCGGCATTCTGTATATTTTCAATGTGGAAAAACGCAGATTAGCTCTAACATAAACTTAACTGTGTTATAACACACACAGATCGGCACATTTTCCGGGGTGCTCTTATGTAGGCAAACCTACAGCTAATGAGTCGGGGAATGGGATCTGTGGAGGCATAACCCCAATTTACTAAATTATAGAGGTTTAAATGGCAACTGTTTCCATGCGCGATATGCTTCAGGCGGGCGTTCACTTTGGTCACCAAACTCGTTACTGGAATCCAAAGATGAAAACTTACATCTTTGGTGCGCGCAACAAAGTGCATATCATTAATTTGGAAAAAACTGTTCCTATGTTCAATGAAGCATTAGCTGAATTGACTAAAATTGCATCACGAAAAGGCAAAATTCTGTTTGTTGGCACCAAACGCGCAGCAAGCGAAGCTATAAAAGAAGCGGCTAATAGTTGTGATCAGTATTTCGTTAATCACCGTTGGTTAGGTGGTATGCTGACTAACTGGAAAACGGTTCGTCAGTCTATTAAGCGCCTAAAAGATTTAGAAGCACAATCTCAGGATGGTACTTTTGATAAATTGACCAAAAAAGAAGCGTTGATGCGTACCCGCGAGCTTAGCAAATTAGAAAATAGTTTGGGTGGTATTAAAGAGATGGGGGGTTTGCCTGACGCTTTATTTGTTGTTGATGCGGAACATGAGCATATTGCAATTAAAGAAGCAAACAACCTAGGTATCCCTGTATTTGCGATTGTTGATACTAATTCTGATCCCGATGGTGTTGATTACATCATCCCTGGTAATGATGATGCGATCCGTGCAGTTAAACTGTATCTGGATGCTGTTGCTAAAGCTGTTCATGAAGGTCGTTCTCAAGACCAGGCGATTAAACCAGAAGAAAACATGATAGAGACTGAATAATAAGGCCAGCTCTTCGTTAAGCACAGAAGAGCCCTTATGAACCAGGTATTACAATATATTGGTTATAGGGGCCTGATCGGCTCCTTTTTACTTATCAGAATGAGAATTGTCTGCATGGGATGATTTCCCATCAGATAGATTGAGGAATAAATCACATGTCTGGAATTACCGCTGCTTTGGTAAAAGAACTGCGCGAACGTACTGGCGCAGGTATGATGGAGTGCAAAAAAGCATTGGTTGAAGCTAATGGAGATATTGAATTAGCTATCGACAATATGCGTAAATCTGGTCAAGCAAAAGCGGCTAAGAAAGCTGGTCGTGTGGCTGCTGAAGGTGTGATCATGGCGGAAGTTTCTGCCGATGGCAAATTTGGTGCCTTGCTTGAGTTGAATTGTGAAACGGATTTTGTGGCTAAGGATGCGAGCTTTATTGCATTCGGTAATGAAGTATTGCAAGCCGTTGTGGCAAATAAATTGTCAAATATCGATGAATTGAAGGCAAAATTTGAAGAGCAACGTACAGCAATCGTAGCCAAGATTGGTGAAAATATTAATATTCGCCGAGTCGAGATCCTAGAAGGTGAAAAAATCGGCTGTTATTTACATGGTGTTCGCATTGGGGTTCTTGTTTCTGCTGAAGGTGCAGATGATGAGCTTGTTAAACATATTGCTATGCATATTGCGGCGAGCAAACCTGAATATGTTACACCAGCCGATGTGCCAGCCGATGTTGTTGCCCATGAACATCAAATTCAGTTAGATATTGCAATGCAATCGGGTAAGCCGCGTGAAATTGCGGAAAAAATGGTTACTGGCCGCATGAATAAATTTACTGGTGAGATCTCTTTAACAGGTCAACAATTTGTTATGGAACCAAGCAAAACAGTTGGTGCGTTATTAAAAGAGAAAAATGCAACAGTGACTAACTTTATCCGTTTTGAAGTTGGTGAAGGTATCGAAAAAGTGGAAACTGATTTTGCTGCTGAAGTAGCGGCAATGAGTAAATAATGATACCAATTGATAACTAGAGCCGCCAATGGGCGGTTCTGTTTTATCTAATATCGATGATCTATTTTTTATCTGTCTGTTAATACATTATCAATAATAATTTATGTGTAAATATGCCACTAAATTATTTGATTCAGCATATGCTTAATTCAATGGGTTAGGATTAGTATTTAAACTAAATTATATTTTTACTAAAGAAATAAAAAAAATAACTAATCAAGTATTTTGCATTCAGACTTTGAACTAAGAATTTTAAACCTTCAATAAGTTATCTGCTCAGGATGAAACACCATGGCAACTAATGCAAAACCCGTATATAAACGTATCTTGCTTAAGCTTAGTGGCGAAGCTCTACAAGGTTCAGAAGGTTTTGGTATCGATGCGAGCATTTTGGATCGTATGGCGCAAGAAATTAAGGAGCTGGTAGAGCTAGCGATACAGGTTGGTGTCGTTATTGGTGGTGGCAACCTATTTCGTGGTGCAGGACTAGCTGAGGCTGGCATGAACCGTGTCGTTGGCGATCATATGGGCATGCTAGCGACAGTAATGAATGGATTAGCCATGCGTGATGCTTTACATCGTGCATATGTTAATGCCAGGCTCATGTCCGCAATACCATTAAATGGTGTATGTGACAATTATAGTTGGGCTGAAGCTATTAGTTTGCTTCGCAATGGCCGAGTTGTTATTTTCTCGGCGGGTACTGGGAATCCTTTTTTTACAACGGATTCAGCGGCTTGTTTACGAGGCATAGAAATTGAAGCGGATGTAGTTTTAAAAGCAACCAAAGTTGATGGTGTTTATTCCGCTGACCCATCAAAGAGTTATGATGCGGTTTTTTATGATAAGTTAACTTATCAAGACGTACTAGAACGCGAATTAAAAGTGATGGATTTGGCGGCATTTACTCTGGCTCGTGATCATAATTTACCTATTCGCGTTTTCAACATGAATAAACCCGGTGCGTTACGTCGGATTGTGATGGGTGAAAATGAAGGCACGCTAATCTCACGTGATTAATCTGTTGAGAGACACGGATGATTTTTAGCGGTATGATATTATCAGCATCGTTAAAATAATTGAATTGGGTTATCGGTTATAGCCTAAATATTTATAACCAGTTGCTAAGGGTTTAAATGTGATTAATGAAATCAAAAAAGATGCGCAAGAACGTATGGAAAAAAGCGTTGAAGCATTGAAAAGTCAAATTAGTAAAGTTCGTACTGGCCGTGCATCGCCAAGTTTATTGGATGGTATAGTGGTTGAATACTATGGTGCTGCAACGCCATTGCGTCAGTTAGCAAATATTACCGCTGAGGATTCACGTACTCTGGCCATTACTGTGTTTGATCGTACGTTGGCACCGGCAGTGGAAAAAGCCATTATGGCATCAGATCTGGGTCTTAATCCTTCTTCTGCAGGAACCATAATACGGGTGCCTTTACCGCCGTTGACGGAAGAACGACGTAAGGATTTGATTAAAGTTGTGCGTAATGATGCTGAACAGGGGCGTGTATCTGTTCGTAATGCACGACGTGATGCGAATGATAAAATCAAGGCCTTATTAAAAGATAAAGAAATTAGTGAGGATGATGAACGTCGTGCACAAGATGAAATCCAGAAGTTGACCGATAATTTTATTAAAAAAGTTGATGAAGCTCTGGAGCAAAAAGAAAAAGAATTGATGGAATTTTAAACATTTTTATAATAAAGCCATACGCTTTATACAAAAGTAAGTATGGCTTTGTTATATCGCTAAATTTATTGCTCCATTTTTATGTTATGCTATATGGCTGAGTTGGGTATAATCCTTTTTAATTAAATAGTAGAGCATACATATCACAATGATACGTCTGACAATTTTAGGCTCGACGGGTTCAATTGGTAAAACGACACTATCAGTAGTCAAAGAAAATCCAGCAAAATTTGAAATTATCGCATTAGTTGCACATAAAAATGTGGCTACTATGGTTCAGCAATGCTTGGAATTCAAGCCACAATATGCTGCTATGTCAGACGAAAGATCAGCCAATAATCTAAGAAGCATATTAAATAAACAAGGATGTAAAACTGAAGTTTTATCCGGCCAAAAGGGAGTTTGTGAACTAGCTGCACTGGATAATGTGGATCAAGTTATGTCCGCGATTACTGGAATTGCTGGTTTAATACCAACATTAGCTGCGATCCGTCAAGGGAAACGTATTTTATTAGCCAATAAAGAGTCATTGATAACGAGTGGGCAACTGTTTTTCGCTGCAATTAAAAAATATGGGGCTCAAGTACTGCCGATTGATAGTGAACATAATGCGATATTTCAAAGTTTACCGACTGAAATTCAGCGTAATTTAGGTTTTGCTAATCTGGAACAACAAGGAATAACTCGCATAGTATTAACTGGCTCGGGTGGTCCTTTCCGTGAAATTCCCCTCGCTACTCTTAAGAACATGACGCCTAATGAGGCTTGTAATCATCCTAATTGGTCGATGGGGCGTAAGATTTCGGTTGATTCGGCAACGATGATGAATAAAGGGCTTGAATATATTGAAGCACGGTATTTTTTTAATGCTTCAGCCGAACAAATGGAAGTTATCATTCATCCACAATCTATCATTCATTCGATGGTACGTTATCAGGATGGCAGTGTTATCGCTCAATTAGGTACCCCTGATATGAGAACACCGATTTCTTATAGTATGGCTTATCCAGATCGTATTCTTTCAGGTGCGTCTGCGCTTGATTTTAACCAATTATCTTCATTGACTTTTATTGCGCCAGATTACCAACGTTACCCCTGTTTGAAGTTAGCGATTGATGCTTGTCATCATGGACAAGCCGCAACCACAATTTTAAATGCTGCGAATGAAGTTTCCGTGGCTGCATTTTTGGCAGGAAAGCTTCGATTTACAGATATTGCGCAAGTTAATTTGGATATAGTAGAAAGGTTAAGTTTAGCTGAACCTGATTGCATTGATGCTGTTTTAGCGATTGATAGTGAAGCTCGTCAAATGGCAATTCATTATATTGAAACATTAGCTATCTCCTACTAATAAATAATTTTAGTTACTTAAATGTTTCTCTAATTATCTCAGGTTAAATTTTTATAAAATTATAATGGGTTAAGGGGATTAAAAATGTATAAAAAGCTAACTATTAACTTATTAGTAAATATGAAAATTGTTTACCTTATCTTAAGTAATTTTATTCTTATTATCCAAAATAATTAAGCACAACAGCAATGTTAGCTTATAGTAAAGGAACTTTTTTGGCATGAAACTTATGTATGATAATAATAGCTCACAGCAACGAATTCCGAGGCATGTTGCTATTATTATGGATGGTAATGGACGTTGGGCGAAACTACATGGAAAGTTAAGAATTAAAGGGCATCGAGCAGGGACAGAAGCGGTGCAAAAAGCGGTAAAATTTGCGATTGAAAATGAGATTCAGTCTTTAACGCTCTATGCATTTAGTAGTGAAAATTGGAATCGACCAGAGACTGAAGTTAGTGCTCTGATGGAACTCTTTACTTGGTTCCTGGATGATGAAGTTAAAAACTTAAATATTCATAATGTTAAATTAACTATTATTGGCGATATCAGTCGATTTAAACCTAAATTACAAAATCGTATTAAAAACGCGGTTGCATTAACCGCAAATAATACTGGACTAAAGCTCAATATTGCTGCTAACTATGGTGGTCGTTGGGATATTACCAATGCAATGCGACTTATTGCTAAAAAAGTTAAAGCCGGTTTATTATTGCCAGAAAATATTAACGAAAATAAAGTAAATGAATTTATTAGTCTACATGATCAACCAACCGTTGATTTAGTGATTAGAACTGGGAGAGAATATCGCATCAGTAATTTTCTTTTATGGCAGATTGCTTATGCTGAATTTTATTTTACCGATGTGCTCTGGCCGGATTTTGATGAGGAAGCTTTCAAAAGTGCAATTGTGGCTTTTAATCAACGTAAACGACGTTTTGGTAACACTGAGCCTGATGATATCAATGAAGAATAGGGGACTCTTTTGTTAAACTTAAATTCTCGTATCATTACAGCTATCATACTTGTTCCATTAGTTATTGCTGCACTTTTTTTCTTACCGCTTAATTTATTTGGTTATGTTATCATTGTTATTTGCTCGTTAGCTGCTTGGGAATGGAGCCAATTTATTGGCTGGACAGCGAAGATTAAACGAATTATATGTGCTGTTTTATTTGGTATTTGTTTATTGAGTTTACAATTATCATTTCAAGATCTCAGTCAATTAACAACAGAGCCTTTGATTATTTATATATTGTTGGCTGGATTAGTTTGGTGGTTAGTTGCGATAATATTGGTTGTCACTTTTCCTACCTCTGCTCAATTCTGGTCTCAGTCAGCAATATTAAAAATTTTGTTTGGTGTTTTAACTATTTTACCTTTTTACTGTGGCATGTTGGTGTTAAAAAGTGTCGATTATCATATTGACAATTTTACCGGTGCTTGGTGGGTGCTTTATGTCATGCTATTAGTTTGGAGTGCAGATACAGGCGCTTATTTTTTTGGTCATTTATTTGGTAAACATAAACTAGCAGCCAAGGTTTCTCCTGGTAAAACTTTGGAAGGTATGCTCGGTGGTATGCTGACAGCAGGTATTATTGCCTGGCTATTTAGTTTATCCATGCCCGCTTTGCTGATATCCAAGAATTTACTTTTTTGTTCTGTTATTGTTGTGATTATCTCTGTGTTTGGTGATTTAACGGAAAGTATGTTTAAACGACAGTCTGGCATTAAAGATAGTAGCCATTTAATTCCAGGACATGGTGGCATATTAGATCGAATTGATAGTTTGACAGCGGCTATACCTGTTTTTGCAGGATTGACATTGTTATTTTTTTAGTTGTTAAGGTATATCATGGGATTTCTTTGGAGTTTAGCTGCATTTATTATTGCATTAGGTGTGCTAATTATCGTACATGAATTTGGCCATTTCTGGGTAGCTAGGCGCTGTGGTATTTATGTGGAGCGTTTCTCCATTGGTTTTGGCAAAGCCTTATGGAGTAAAGTAGATCGTCATGGAACAGAATTTGTTATCGCTCTAATCCCCTTAGGTGGTTATGTTAAAATGCTAGATGAGCGAGTTGCTCCTGTAGCGCCAGAGCGTCGTCACTTTGCTTTCAATAATAAAACAGTAGGTCAGCGTGCTGCAGTGGTTAGTGCTGGACCTATAGCCAATTTTTTATTGGCAATATTTGCTTATTGGTTAGTATTCATTATTGGTATACCTTCCGTACGCCCTGTTATTGAAGATATTCAATCAAACTCAATTGCTGAGCAAGCTAATATTTTGCCAGGTATGGAACTAAAATCAATAGACGGTATCGAAACCCCTGACTGGAACGCAGTTCGTCTCGCCTTAATTAGTAAAATTGGTGATGAAGAATTAAGTGTGAAGGTTTTACCTATTGGAAATTCAACGCCGATAAACAAAGTGATTGATTTGAGGGAATGGCATTTTGATCTAGAAACTCAAGATCCAGTTTTATCTTTGGGAATTATGCCAGTTAGTGCCCGGCAAGATCCCGTTGTGCGTAATATTCAACCTGGTTCAGCGGCGGCATTATCAGGTTTACAAATTGGAGACAGGATTGTAAAAGTGGGTGAGCAAATAATAGATATTTGGCATCCATTCACCTATTTTGTTCGACAAAGTCCTAACACTCCATTGTTATTGACTGTCGAAAGACAAGGTGAGCAACAGCAATTAACGTTGACACCGGAAGTAAAAACGATAGCTAAAGGGCAGCAAATTGGATTTGCTGGGCTTGAATTATCAGTAATACCACTTGCGGATGAGTATAAAATGACTCAGCAATATGGTCCGTTTTATGCGCTGTATCAGGCAACGGATAAAACTTGGCAGTTGATGAAATTGACAGTAAGCATGATAGGTAAATTAGTTACTGGTGATATTAAACTCAATAATCTTAGTGGGCCTGTTTCTATTGCAAAAGGAGCCGGCATTTCCGCTGGCTCTGGGTTAGTGTATTATCTGATGTTTATTGCATTAATTAGTGTCAATTTAGGGATCATTAACCTGTTTCCTTTGCCTGTATTAGATGGTGGGCACTTACTTTTCTTGCTAATCGAAAAGATTAAAGGAGAGCCAGTGTCTGAGCGTGTACAAGACTTCAGCTATCGTATTGGTGCTATTGCATTGATATTATTAATGGGGCTTGCACTTTTCAATGATTTCTTTCGTCTTTAAGAGAGAGACTAGTTAGGAATACTCATAACAACAATGGCGATGAAAAAGTTGCTCATAGCATCGCTGCTATTTGGCAGCGCCACTGCATACGGTTCAGACGGGTTTGTAGTACAAGATATTCATTTTGAAGGTCTTCAGCGCGTAGCCGTTGGTGCAGCACTATTGAATATGCCGGTTCGGGTAGGAGATACGATTAATAATGACGATATAGGTCGTACTATTCGAGCGCTATTTTCAACGGGTAATTTCGAAGATGTTAGAGTTTTGCGTGATGGAAATACGCTAATAGTTCAAGTAAAAGAGCGGCCAACCATTGCAAGCATCACATTCTCTGGTAATAAATCTGTTAAAGACGAATTATTAAAGCAAAATCTTGAGGCTTCAAATATTCGCGTTGGTGAAGCGCTTGATCGCACAAAGCTGGCGAATATCGAAAAAGGTCTTGAAGATTTTTATTACAGTGTTGGTAAGTATAATGCGACGGTTAAAGCTGTCGTCACACCGCTACCGCGTAATCGTGCCGACTTAAAATTAATTTTTTCTGAAGGCGTTTCAGCTAAGATCCAACAGATTAATATTGTCGGTAATAAAGCATTTACTACGGCTGAGTTGGTAAATCGTTTTCAATTACGTGATGATGTGCCTAAGTGGAATTTTATTGCTGATCAAAAATATCAAAAACAAAAGCTGGCTGGCGATTTAGAAACACTACGTAGTTTTTATCTTGACCGAGGTTATGCCAAATTTAATATCGACTCAACCAATGTCAGTCTCACACCAGATAAGAAAGGTATTTATGTCACCATCAATGTGACAGAAGGCGACAGATATACCATATCAGGCGTTGAATTGAATGGCGAAACCGCTGGTCATTATGATGAAATCAATCAATTAATCACCATCAAACCTGCTTCGCTTTATAATGGTACTGAAGTCACTAACATGGAGAACAAAATTAAGGATCTCCTTGGCCGTTATGGTTATGCCTATCCCCGTGTTATTACCCAACCTGAAATCAACGATGAAGATAAAACGGTTAAACTGCATGTGAATGTTGATGCGGGTAGTCGTTTCTATGTTCGCCAAATCCGTTTTGTCGGCAATGATGTTAGTAAAGATTCTGTTTTACGTCGTGAAATGCGTCAAATGGAGGGCGCTTGGTTAGGCAATGATTTGGTTAACCTGGGTAAAGAACGATTAAATCGGACCGGTTTTTTTGAAACCGTTGATGTTGAAACGCAACGTGTACCTGGCACACCAGATCAAGTGGATGTTGTCTATAAAGTTAAAGAACGTAATACCGGTTCGATGAACTTTGGTATTGGTTTTGGTACTGAAAGTGGTATCAGTTTCCAGGTCGGAGTTCAACAGGAAAACTGGCTTGGTACAGGTAATGCCGTTGGTATTAGTGCGAGTAAGAATGATTATTCGACTTATGCAGAATTATCATTAACTGATCCTTATTTTACGGTGAATGGTGTCAGTTTAGGTGGGCGATTATTCTATAATGATTTTAGTGCTAAGGATGCCGATCTTTCACGCTATAATAATAAAACATATGGTGTTGATAGTACCTTGAGTTTTCCTTTTAATGAAAATAATGCGTTTCGAATTGGAGCAGGTTTTGTTCATAACTCTTTATCTGATATGAAAGCTCAAGTTGGCATGTGGCGTTATTTACAAAGTATGGGTGAAAATCTCAATTTTGATGATAAAGCGCGCTATAATGCTAATGATTTTACCCTTAATTTAGGCTGGACTTATAATAACTTGGATCGTGGTTTCTTCCCGACATCAGGGAATAAAACCTCTTTAAATAGTAAAATCACTATTCCAGGTTCTAATAATCAGTACTATAAGATCCGGTTTGATACGTCGCAATATTATCCCATTGATGAAGATAAAAAATGGGTGGTATTAGGTCGAGCACAACTGGGTTATGGTAATGGTTTTGGCGGTAAAGAATTACCGTTTTATGAAAACTTTTATGCTGGTGGTGCCGGAACGGTACGTGGTTTCCGTTCCAATAATATCGGACCTAAAGCGATTTATCTTGAAGATAAAAATGGTGTAATAAGTCCAAAATCGGGTAGTCCATCAACGGATGCTGTTGGTGGTAATGCAATGGCAACAGCGTCATTAGAGTTAATTACGCCAACCCCATTTATTGATGAAAAGTATGCTAATTCAATTAGAACCTCTTTCTTTATTGATGCGGGTACTGTTTGGGATTCGAATTGGAGTAATACCCAAGCAAGCTGGAGAGCAGGCATGCCTGACTATGGTAAGGCATCCAATATTCGAGTTTCGACAGGGATTGCATTACAATGGATGTCACCACTTGGCCCACTGGTCTTTTCTTATGCCAAGCCAATAAAAGATTATGAAGGTGACAAATCTGAAGAGTTTCAATTTAACATCGGTAGGACGTGGTAAAACGTCAATTCATCAATTCGCTTGTGGTCAGTTCATAAGAGATAAGGAGTTTAGTGTGAAAAAATTGTTGTGTGCAGCAGGATTAGGTTTGATTTTATCCGTATCTGCCAGTGCTTATGCCGAGAAAATTGCCGTTATTAGTGTTGGTGAAATTTTTCAGGACATAGCGACCAAGAAAGCGGTATCCAAGCAACTTGAAAAAGAGTTTAAAGGACGAGCAAACGAGTTGCAAAATATGGAAAAAGATTTGCAGGCTCGGGCGGAAAAATTGCAAAAAAATGCGGCTAAGCCTAATGAGAAAGATCTGCAAGCGTTTGAAGCTAAGCGGACAGATTTTCTTAAAAAAGCACAGCAATTTGAACAAGATAACCAACGTCGTCAGCAAGAAGAGCGCAATAAAATATTGCAAACTATAAAGGCGGCAACCAAAGCTGTTGCTGAGAAAGAGCGTTACGACGTTGTGGTTGATGAGAATGCGGTTCTCTATCCTGAAAATCGTTCCAGCCTGAAAAATATTACCGATCTGGTTATAAAGAAGGTTAAATAATAGATGGTTTCTATTCGATTAGCTGATTTAGCCCAAAAATTGGACGCGCAGCTACAAGGTGATGGTAATATTATCATCACCGGTATTGCGCCTATGCATTTAGCGAAGGAAGGGCAAATTACTTTTTTATCGGATAGCCGTTACCTACCGCAATTAGCAAAATGTAAAGCTGCTGCTGTAGTATTAAAGCAGAAGGATCTACCAGATAGTAATATAGCAGCATTAGTGGTCAAGGATCCTTATCTTGCCTATGCGCGATTAGCTCAAATTTTGGATACCACGCCTAAACCTGCACAAAATATCCATCCTTCAGCGGTTATTGCGCAAGATGTTCAGCTTGGCGAAGATGTTGCCATTGGAGCTAATGCCGTTATCGAGTCTGGAGTGACATTAGGTAATCAGGTTATTATCGGTGCAGGTTGCTTTATTGGTAAAAATGTCAAGATCGGTCGGTCTACGCGTTTATGGGCAAATGTTTCTATTTATCATAATGTCGAGATCGGTGAACAGTGTCTGATCCAATCAGGAACAGTCATTGGTTCGGATGGTTTTGGCTATGCAAATGAAAAAGGCCAATGGGTAAAAATACCGCAATTAGGTACAGTAATCATTGGTAATAATGTTGAAATTGGTGCTTGTACCTCCATTGATCGCGGCGCACTGGAAAATACAATTATTGGTAATGGGGTCATCATTGATAACCAATGTCAGATTGCTCACAATGTGATTATCGGTGATCATACTGCTATTGCTGGTGCGGTTACTATGGCCGGTAGTCTGAAAATAGGCCAATATTGTATGATTGGTGGAGCTAGCGTGATTAATGGACATATGGAAATTTGTGATAAAGTTACCATAACCGGAATGGGAATGGTAATGCGTCCAATTAGTGAGCCGGGAATATACTCTTCAGGCATTCCATTACAACCAAATAAGGTTTGGCGAAAAACAGCTGCTTTAGTCTTGAATATTAATGCAATGGCTAAGCGCCTGAAGAAACTAGAACGTAAGGCATTTGGTAAAAATAACTAAATACCTTTGTGTAGATTTGTTAATTGCGGCCTGCGAAGTAACCTTATTTAAGGTTTAAGCAGGCCGCATTATTCATATATAATTTTTTAAATTTAAATAAGAAGAGTCTTTTCTATGAGTGATAAACATACTCTGGATATAGAAGAAATTTTAGGGTTGTTGCCCCACCGTTATCCTTTTTTGTTAGTTGATCGTGTATTGGATTTTAAAGAAGGTACATTTTTACGTGCAGTAAAAAATGTCTCTTTTAATGAACCTTTCTTTCAAGGTCATTTTCCTGGTAAACCAATATTCCCGGGTGTATTAATTCTTGAGGCCATGGCTCAGGCTGCAGGTATTTTAGCCTTCAAGAGTGTTGGGAAATTGGAACCTGGTGAACTTTATTATTTCGCAGGCATTGATGAAGCAAGATTTAAACATCCGGTACAACCTGGCGACCAGATGATTTTTGAGGTAACGTTTGTTAAAACGAAGCGTGGTTTGACACGTTTTGAAGGTATAGCAAAAGTGGGTGATAAAGTTGTATGTGAAGCGACAATGATGTGTGCTCGCAGTCAAGAAGCGTAAAAATGAGGGCTGAAATGATTAATAAAACAGCGATTATTCATCCCTCTTCTATTATTGAAGAGGGCGCGATTATCGGTGCGAATGTCCGTATAGGCCCGTTTTGCTATATTGGTTCTCAGGTTGAAATTGGGACAGATACCACCTTGAAATCTCATGTGGTTATCGATGGCAATACCAAAATTGGTTGTAATAACCAAATATTTCAGTTTGTCACTATAGGTGAAATTAATCAGGATCTAAAATACCAAGGAGAGCCAACGCGCGTTGAGATTGGTGATCGCAATCGCATTAGGGAAAGTTGCACTATTCACCGTGGTACCCTACAAGGCGGCGGTTTAACCAAAATAGGTAATGATAATCTATTAATGGTCAATACTCATATCGCCCATGATTGTTTGTTGGGCAATTATTGTATAATCGCTAATAACGGCACACTTGGTGGACATGTTAAACTGGATGATTATGCCATTATTGGTGGCATGAGTGCGGTGCATCAATTTTGTCAAATTGGTGCTCATGTTATGGTTGGTGGCTGTTCCGGTGTTGCTCAAGATGTTCCGCCTTATGTCATTGCGCAAGGTAATCATGCAACTCCTTATGGTGTGAATATTGAAGGTTTAAAACGTCGTGGTTTTGATAAAGAATCACTACATGCGATTAGGAACGCGTATAAGATCCTTTACCGGTGTGGTAAAACGCTAGATGAGGCCAGACAAGAGTTGGTCGCACTAGGCAAAGAAAATCAACAGGTAAAAATACTGAGTGATTTTTTAGAAAATTCAGCTCAATCTAACCGCGGTATTATTCGTTAACAAGCAGCCTAAATAGGAGAAATCTTTGGCGAATAGTCATCAAGTTGCAATGCAACAACGGCCTTTGACTATTGGTCTCGTTGCGGGTGAAACATCAGGCGACATACTTGGTGCGGGTCTTATTCGTGCGCTTAAACAGCAAGTCCCTAATGCGCGTTTTGTCGGCATTGCTGGCCCATTAATGCAAGCAGAGGGCTGTGAAGCCTGGTATGAAATGGAAGAACTTGCTGTTATGGGGATTGTTGAAGTTTTGGGAAGACTACCGCGTTTGTTACAAATTCGAGTTGACCTAACTAGACGTTTTGCTAAATTACAGCCTGATGTATTTGTTGGTATAGATGCGCCTGACTTTAATATTACGCTTGAGAGGAAATTAAAGCAAACAGGGATAAAAACCATTCATTATGTTAGTCCTTCTGTTTGGGCATGGAGACAAGATCGTGTTTTCAAGATAGGGGAGGCGACAGATCTGGTGCTGGCTTTGTTACCCTTTGAAAAAAGGTTTTATGATCGCTACAACATTTCCTGTCGTTTTATCGGCCATACCATGGCTGATATCATACCGTTACAGCCTGATAAACAGGCAGCCAGAGCACAACTCAATATAACCCATGATGCTAAATGTTTGGCTATCTTACCGGGTAGTCGGCGGACTGAAGTTGAAATGTTAAGTGCGGATTTTTTGCAAGCTGCCCAAATTTTGATAAAAGACTTTCCTCAATTGCAAATCTTAGTTCCTTTAGTTAATCAACAACGTCGGCAGCAATTTGAAGCGATTTATCGAGAGGTTTCACCAACCTTACCACTAAACATTTTAGATGGCCAAGCACGGCTAGCGATGATGGCAGCTGATGTCACTTTATTAGCTTCGGGGACCGCTTCATTAGAATGTATGTTAGTAAAATGTCCAATGGTAGTAGGATATCGAATGAAGCCAGTGACTTATTGGATAGCTAAACGGCTGGTTAAAATTCCTTTTATTTCATTGCCTAATTTATTAGCGGGCGAAGAGTTAGTTAAAGAATTTATTCAGCAGGATTGTCAACCTGAACAATTAGCCGCCTCACTTAAATCTCTACTAAATGACGAAAAAAAGATTGAGCAGCTAAAGCAGACTTTCCTGCAGCTACATAAAAGTATCCGTTGCCATGCTGATCAACAAGCGGCAGAAGCCGTCTTGGAGCTAAGTAAAAAATGAATAATTTTGTTTACCCTAAAGCTAAGTTTATTGCTGGTGTTGATGAGGTTGGTCGAGGGCCTTTAGTCGGGGCGGTGGTGACAGCGGCCGTGATTTTAGATCCCAAACAGCCAATAATAGGATTGGCGGATTCAAAAAAATTAACGGAAAAGCGGCGTAATGCACTCTATATTGAGATTAAAGACAAGGCATTATGTTGGAGTATTGGGCGTGCAGAGCCTGAAGAAATAGATAAAATCAATATATTACAGGCTACTTTTTTAGCCATGCGCAGGGCAGCGGCGGGACTTACCACTATACCAGATATTGTTTTGGTAGATGGCAATAAGAGCCCAGGTTTTCCTGTACCTTCTCAGGCAATTATAAAAGGTGATAGTTTAGTGCAGGAAATCAGTGCCGCGTCAATATTAGCAAAAGTGACCCGAGATAGGGAAATGCGAGAGTTAGATATTCTTTATCCAGAGTATGGTTTTGCTCAACATAAAGGTTACCCAACGGCATTTCATTTAGAAAAACTGGCTCTGCATGGTGCAACACAGTTCCATCGTAAAAGTTTTGCTCCTGTTCGCCGAGTACTGAATTTCAAAGAGTATAGCTAAGAAAATGGCCGAACCACGTTTTATACATTTGCGCGTACATAGTGACTATTCCATTATGGATGGATTAGCAAAAATTAACCCACTCGTTAATCGAGTGGCAGAATTAGGCATGCCGGCACTGGCAATAACTGATTTTACTAATTTTTATGGTTTAATAAAATTCTATGGCGCTGCTCATGCCGCGGGTATTAAGCCGATTATTGGTGCAGATTTTTATCTGGAAAGTGAATTACTCGGTGATGAAGTTGCTCATTTAACCATCCTGGCTAAAGATAATAAAGGTTACCATAATCTGACATTACTTATTTCAGCCGCCTATCAAAAAGGTTATGGTGCGATTGGCCCAACAATCAAGCGAGAATGGCTGGTAACCCATAAAGAGGGGTTATTATTACTCTCTGGTGGTTGCCTGGGGGATGTGGGTAAATTTCTGTTACGCGGCAATCAGCAACTGGTTGAGCAATGCTTGGATTTTTATCAAACTCATTTCCCTGATAACTATTATCTGGAACTTGTCAGGACAGGACGGCCTGATGAAGAAAGCTATTTACATGCGGCAGTTCAATTGGCGGCTGAAAAAGGTGTGCCAATCGTTGCCACCAATAATGTCCGCTTTATTAATAGTGATGATTTTGCCGCACATGAAATCCGGGTAGCGATTCATGATGGTTTTACACTCGCTGATCCAAAAAGACCTAAAAATTATAGTCCTCAGCAATATCTACGCAGTGAACAGGAAATGGTTGAATTATTTGCCGAAATTCCTGAAGCACTTGAAAATAGTGTCGAAATTGCTAAGCGCTGTAATGTCATGTTGCGTTTAGGGGAATATTTTTTGCCGCAATTTCCCACTGGCGATATGGCAACGGAAGATTTCCTTATCAAATGTGCTAAAGCCGGGCTGGAAGAACGTTTGCAATTCCTTTATCCCGATGAAAAAGAGAGAGCGGAGCGACGGGTAGAATATGATGAACGTTTAGATAGCGAGTTACGCGTGATTAACCAGATGGGATTTCCCGGTTATTTTCTGATCGTAATGGAATTCATTCAATGGTCAAAAGATAACGCTATCCCGGTTGGCCCGGGGCGTGGTTCAGGTGCGGGTTCTTTAGTGGCTTATGCATTAAAAATTACCGACTTGGATCCGCTTGAATTTGATCTGCTATTTGAACGCTTTCTTAATCCTGAACGTGTATCCATGCCTGACTTTGATGTTGATTTTTGTATGGAGAAACGCGATCAGGTCATTGAACATGTTGCGCAAATGTATGGTCGTGAAGCTGTCTCACAAATTATTACTTTTGGTACCATGGCAGCAAAAGCAGTAATTCGTGATGTTGGTCGGGTTCTGGGTCATCCGTATGGATTTGTTGATCGTATCTCAAAATTAGTTCCACCTGATCCTGGTATGACCCTTGAAAAGGCATTTGTTGTCGAGCCACAACTGCAAGAAATTTATGATGCTGATGAAGAAGTTAGGGCATTGATAGATATGGCGCGTAAACTGGAAGGTGTGACGCGCAATGCAGGCAAGCATGCTGGTGGGGTGGTGATTGCACCAACCAAAATAACCGATTTTGCACCACTTTATTGTGATCCTGAAGGGCAAAATCCGCTTACTCAATTTGATAAAAATGATGTTGAATACGCCGGTCTAGTAAAATTTGATTTTTTGGGTCTTAGGACTTTGACAATCATTAGCTGGGCGTTAGATATGATTAATCAACGTCGAGCAAAACAAAATTTAGCGCCCATTGATATCACGACGATCCCACTCACTGATCAAAAATGTTTTGACCTGCTCCAACGGGCGGAGACGACAGCAGTATTCCAACTTGAATCTCGGGGTATGAAAGACTTGATCAAGCGATTACGTCCTGATTGCTTTGAAGATATGATAGCTTTAGTAGCACTTTTTCGTCCCGGCCCATTACAGTCAGGGATGGTAGATAATTTTATTGATCGTAAGCATGGACGGGAAGCTATCTCCTATCCTGATGTTGAATGGCAGCATGAATCATTACAACCGGTTTTAGAACCTACCTACGGTATCATTCTTTATCAAGAACAAGTTATGCAGATTGCGCAGGTGCTTGCTGGCTATACGCTAGGTGGAGCAGATATGCTCCGGCGGGCAATGGGTAAGAAAAAGCCTGAAGAAATGGCACAACAGCGCTCAATTTTTGAAGCGGGAGCGGTTAAAAATGGTATAGACGGTGAGTTAGGCATGAAAATCTTTGATCTGGTGGAAAAATTTGCCGGTTACGGATTTAATAAATCACATTCTGCTGCTTATGCGTTAGTTTCTTACCAGACCCTGTGGTTAAAAACCCATTATCCGGCTGAATTTATGGCCGCAGTGATGACAGCGGATATGGATAATACCGAGAAAGTGGTTGGTTTAGTTGATGAGTGTTGGCGTATGGGCTTGAAAGTACTGCCACCCGATATCAACAGTGGATTATACCATTTTCATGTCAATGACAGAGGTGAAATTGTTTATGGTATTGGTGCAATTAAAGGTGTTGGTGAAGGCCCAATAGAAGCCATCATTGAATCTCGACAAAAAGGCGGTTATTTTAAAGAAATTTTTGATCTTTGTGCGCGGGTCGATACTAAAAAGTTAAATCGTCGAGTGATGGAAAAATTGATCATGTCCGGTGCTTTTGATCATTTAGGCCCGCACCGTGCCGCCTTAATGTCTTCATTAGAAGATGCCTTAAAAGCGGCAGATCAACATGCGAAAGCAGAAGCTATTGGGCAAACTGATATGTTTGGTGTATTAGCTGAAGCGCCCGAGCAGGTTGAACAATCTTATGCCAGTGTAGCTAAATGGCCTGAACATCTAATATTAGAAGGTGAACGGGAAACTTTAGGTCTTTATTTAACTGGCCATCCTATTACCGCTTATTTGTCTGAGATTGAACGTTATACTAGTGGATTGAGATTAAAGGATGTTAATCCAACGCCGCGGGGGCAAATGTTAACGGTGGTTGGCTTAGCGCTGACAGCTAAAGTGGTAACAACTAAACGTGGCAATAGAATAGGCATATGTACTTTAGATGATCGCTCTGGGCACTTGGATATCATGTTATTTTCTGATGCATTAGAAAAGTATCAGCATTTACTAGAGAAAGATAAAATATTAATTGCCACAGGTCAGGTCAGCTTTGATGATTTCAATGGTGGTAATAAAATGTCTGTTCGTGAGTTGATGGATCTTAGTGAAGCTCGTGAAAAATATGCCCGGAGCATTGCTATTTCATTGACAGATAAACAAATTGATGACCAATTATTAAACCGTCTTCGTAGCACGTTGGAACCTTATCGTTCAGGAACAATACCGGTTCATCTTTATTATCAGAAGAAAGACGCGCGCGCTAAATTAAAATTAGGCGTCACTTGGCGGGTTACTCCGACAGATAATCTTCTAACTGAGCTGCGAACTCTGCTAGGTAATCAGCAGGTAGAATTAGAATTTGACTAAATAGGAATATTATGAGCCTTAATTTTCTGGATTTTGAACAGCCGATTGCGGAGTTGGAAGCAAAAATAGACTCGTTAACGGCAGTAAATCGTCAGGATACCAAGCTAGATATTGACCTAGATGAAGAGGTCGCTAGACTTCGCGAAAAGAGTTTAGAGTTAACACGCAAAATTTTTTCTGACCTAGGTGCTTGGCAAATAGCACAACTTGCTCGTCATCCGATGCGACCTTATACCCTGGATTATACTCAGCGTATATTCACTCATTTCCAGGAGCTAGCGGGTGATCGTGCTTATGCTGATGATAAAGCTATTGTTGGTGGATTGGCTCGATTAGATGGGCGTCCGGTCATGGTTATTGGCCATCAGAAAGGCCGTGAAACCAAAGAAAAAATTCGGCGTAATTTTGGTATGCCAGCCCCAGAAGGATACCGTAAAGCTTTACGATTAATGGAAATTGCTGAGCGTTTTAAATTACCCATTATTACCTTTATTGATACACCGGGCGCATATCCTGGTGTTGGGGCGGAGGAACGCGGTCAGTCTGAAGCGATTGCTCGTAATTTACGCGAAATGTCGCGGCTCTCTGTACCTATTATCTGTACCGTAATTGGTGAGGGAGGCTCTGGTGGCGCATTAGCTATAGGCGTGGGGGATAAAGTGAATATGTTACAGTACAGCACTTATTCTGTTATTTCACCTGAGGGTTGTGCTTCTATTCTTTGGAAAAGCGCCGATAAAGCACCATTAGCCGCTGAAGCGATGGGGATCACCGCTTCGCGTCTAAAATCACTTAATTTGATTGATAACATTGTTGAAGAACCGCTGGGTGGCGCACATCGTAATTATGAGCAAATTGCGCATAATCTTAAGCAGCGTATTTTAACTGATTTAAGTGATATTGATGTATTTAGTCCCGAAGAGTTGAGAAACCGTCGTTATCAACGTTTAATGGAATGTGGTTATTGCTGATATTGCGGTAGCTAACTAATAAAATGGAAATAACTATTAATGGTTATTTCCATTTTTTTATTGATTTAAAATGATTGATTGTTGATTGTTGATTGTTAATTGTTGATTGTTAATTGTTGATTGTTGATTGTTGATTGTTGATTGTTGATTGTTGATTGTTGATTGTTGATTGTTGATTGTTGATTGTTGATTGTTGATTGTTGATTGTTGATTGTTGATTGTTGATTGTTGATTGTTGATTGTTGATTGTTGATTGTTGATTGTTGATTGTTGATTGTTATCAGAAATCATCGTTAGAAAATTTATTCCTCATTTTGTTTTCTAAGTAAATTTTATTTAATACAATACATTATATTAATACTATTAGTATAATGAGTGGAAAATAGAGCAAATAATTAATGCCGGAAGAGGTAGTAAAAATAATTATGAATGTTGATGAGGCTGCATTACTAAAGCAAATTATAAAAACTATCGGCTCTACATGCCGAATATTGGTAGGCTTTAGTGGTGGATTGGATTCAACAGTTTTATTACATGCTTTAGTGACATTACGTCAAACCACATTGCCAAACCTTAACATCCGCGCAGTTTATATTCATCATGGACTCAATGATAAAGCTGATGAATGGGCTATCCATTGCCAGAAAGTTTGTTGTGACTTGCAGGTAGCGTTTTATTCACAACAGGTTTATATCGATCCGACTAAAAAAGGGATAGAAGCAGCGGCGCGCGATGCGCGATATCAAGCGTTTCGTGAAATATTATTACCAGAAGAAATTATTGTAACTGCTCAACATTTAGATGATCAGGCAGAAACTTTTTTATTAGCATTAAAACGAGGGAGTGGGCCAGCAGGTTTATCTGCCATGCCAATTTCTATTCCGTTTGCTGATAGCTATTTAATCAGACCCCTATTATCATTTAGCCGTCAGCAATTGGTTGTTTATGCGCAAAAAAAAGCGCTTAGCTGGATAGAGGACGATAGTAACCAAAATCAGCGCTATGATCGTAACTTTTTACGTTTAACAATAATGCCGCATTTTAATCGCCGCTGGCCGCATTTTTCGCAAGCAGTCGCCAGAAGTGCTAGTTTATGTGCTGAACAAGAAGCCTTACTAAATGAGTTACTACAAGATTACTTATCTCAGCTAGTAACGGCGGAGGGAGCCTTGCAGCTTGATGCGTTAGCAAGTTATTCTGAAATAAAACGCAACGCAATATTACGCCGTTGGTTAAGTTTACATCGAATTTTGATGCCTTCACGGGTTCAATTAAAACAGATTTGGCAAGACGTGATCTGTGCTCGGCCAGATGCCGAACCGCAATTTACGTTAGCTAACAACAATGTTATTCGACGTTTTAAACAACAGCTTTGGTTGTTACCACAATTTAACGATCTGACCAAAATTTGTTTAGCCTGGCAACTACCTACCGCGATTAAATTGCCCGATAACTTAGGGACGCTAATGATCGCAGATACGGGGGAGGGTATTCGCGCACCATTTTCCCATGAGAAAGTGACTATTCGATTTGGATTAAAAGGTAATATTAAAATTATTGGTCGCCAACACGCTAGACGAAGTAAAAAGCTTTGGCAAGAATTAGGTGTTGCTCCGTGGTTAAGAGAAAGAACACCTTTGATTTATTATAATGATGAACTTATTGCGGCTGTTGGTGTATTTATTACCGAATCAGGGCGATGTATTCAAGGGCAGTCTGAATTGAAGGTAAAATGGCTAACAGATAAAAAACCCTTACTTTACAAGTAAGGGCTATCATTGCGCTGGTTTAATCATGGTTTCTTTTATGATCCAGAATGATCAATAACGATATTTCCAATTTCAGGATGACTAAAACTAACAATATGATCTAATCGCAGTTGCTTTTTCTCATTAGCCACATCAACAATCAGATATTCAACCTGTTTCTTTAACTGTAGATCAATTGCTTTGCCTGCAATAATCTCCCCATTATTCAGTTTTATGGTTAATTGAAGACTATGTTGACAAGCGAGTTCTAAATAATCATAGTCATCACAGTTTATGGGTTTGTATTCAGTATCTTTAGACATAATCCCTCACCACTATTGTTAAGTGGCGGTTATTTGCCGCCTTCGAATATTTGTAATTATAAGCATCTACTGCTTAAAGCGCATAATTGTCCCTGACTTTTTTTGTAACGAAGAAAGAAAAGGTCAGTATGATTTTGGCTAATATTTATGCTACTCAATGAAATCAAATAAAAAGTTTTAAATATTGTTTAACCAGGTAAAATGATTTGGCCAAAATAAACGATTGTTATTGTAATATATCTATTTTGTTGATGGATTTTGGAGCGAATGATGAATCAAAAAGTATTAATAATATTGCTTACAATTGGTGCGGTGAGCTTTGCTGGCTGTCAGCATAAATTACCACAATCTCCAAGCCAGCCAGTGGATAAAGTTTATACTGGCGTACTCCCTTGCGCAGATTGTTCAGGTATTGAAACAACAGTTCTTTTTAATCCGAATGGTACATTTATTGAACAATTAACTTATTTAGGTAAGGAAGACCAAAAAAATACTTTTTTTTCTAGCGGAAACTGGACAAAAAAAGACACTAAATTATTTTTGATTGATACTGAAGAGCAAAAAACCTATTTTCAACCTAGCACTGATGGTAAAACAATAGAATATCTCGATCAGGATGGAAATAAAATAGAAAGCAATTTAAATTATACATTAGAGCAAGTAACACCTGACAAAAAGAGCGGAGAATATCGCTATATCGCCGACGCGGCTCTATTTAAGGAGTGTAAAACAGGACGTACTTATACTGTCAATGGTATCGATTTAGAAAACCAATATCGCGCAACTGGTGTTGAAGCAGGTAAACCGGTTTATGTTGAAGTTGAGGGCTATTATACCATCCGCCCTTCAATGGAAGATGGATTGTTTGATACAACATTGATCCAGACAGGCACGATTAAATTTGATAAATTACGAGCTTGTCCATCTCACTAATTATCAGTTATATGTAATGCCCAGCCAAAAATAACTGGGCATTTTGCCTCAGCGTGGCTGATTAGCTAAGTTTTGCTTGCAGAAAATCAACTATCCCAGCAAGGTTAATATATTCTTTCTCATTATTTCGCCGCTGTTTATATTCAACCTCGTTGTTATCTAAATTACGATCACCGATCACAATCGTATGAGGTATGCCAATCAGCTCCATATCAGCAAACATCACACCAGGCCGCTCTTTGCGATCATCAAAAAGGACATCAATCCCATTGGCTTGCAAATCACGGTAAAGTTTTTCAGCAACCTCTTTAACTCGATAGGATTTATGCATATTCATCGGTAAAATAGCAACCTGAAAAGGCGCGATCGCATCAGGCCAAATAATTCCTTTATCATCGTGGCTTTGTTCAATTGCCGCTGCGACAATCCGCGTGACACCAATACCATAACATCCCATCGTTACCGATTGATTATGGCCATCTTCATTTTGCACACTGGCTTTCATTGCTTCAGAATATTTAGTTCCAAGTTGAAAAATGTGACCAACTTCTATTCCACGTTTAATTTGTAGTGTACCCTTACCGTCTGGACTTGGATCACCTTCTACGACATTACGTAGATCATAAACGTCGGGCAAAGGGAGATCACGTTGCCAATTGATACCAAAATAGTGTTTATGATCGATATTGGCGCCAGCACTAAAATCACTCATCACGGCAACGCTGCGGTCGACAATCGCCGGTATTGGCAAGTTAACAGGGCCTAATGAACCTGGGCCAGCTTTCAGAGTGGCGCGTATTTCTTCTTCTGTTGCGAATTTCAATGGACTTGCGACCAGAGGATGTTTCTCTGCTTTTATCGCATTTAATTCATGATCACCCCGGATCAATAAGGCAATCAGCTGATGGCCACTCTCTTTTGCGGCACTAACAATTAAAGTTTTAACTGTTTTCTCAATAGGTAAATTATGTTGCTCAACAAGCTCGGCAATGCTTTTGGCGTTAGGTGTATCGACAAGACGCATATTTTCAACGGGTGCAGCTCGTTCTTTCGTAACACAAATGGCTTCGGCTAGCTCAATATTAGCGGCGTAATCTGAAGCGGTAGAAAAAACAATATTATCTTCACCACTATCTGCTAATACTTGAAATTCATGTGATGCATTACCCCCAATAGAACCAGTATCTGCTTGAACTGCCCTAAAATTGAAGCCAATACGCGTAAAGATTGCACTATATGCCGCATACATAGCATCGTAAGTTTGTTGCAGAGAGTTTTGGTTGGTATGAAAAGAATAAGCGTCTTTCATAATAAATTCACGGGAACGCATAACGCCAAAACGTGGTCTTACTTCGTCACGAAATTTTGTTTGGATTTGATAAAGGTTCAACGGAAGCTGCTTGTAAGAAGTTACTTCGTTACGAATAAGATCAGTAATCACCTCTTCATGAGTTGGGCCCAACACAAAAGGTCGCTCGCCACGATCAACAAAACGAAGTAATTCTGGCCCATATTGCTCCCAACGCCCACTTTCTTGCCATAGATCTGCTGGCTGAATTATTGGCATGGAAATTTCAATTGCTCCAACGCGGTTCATTTCTTCACGAATTATGTTCTCAACTTTGCGCAGCACACGAACACCGGTTGGTAGCCAGTCATATAGCCCTGAAGCAAGTTTACGGATCATACCTGCGCGAAGCATCAGCTTATGACTGATAACTTCAGCGTCGGCGGGAGTCTCTTTTAAAGTAGAGAGAAGATATTGGCTTGTACGCATTATTAGCTTCCATCAACGACGAATTACTTCCAGTTGGCATTAACCAACCATTAAAACAAAATTATTCCTAGTCTACCAGCGACTTGCTATTGTCAAAAGCGATAACTTAATTTTTTAGCCTATCTAAGGAGAGAACGACAACCATATTGGTTGAAATCTGCCATCTAACGTTAAAATCAAGCAGATGGACAGCGTAAATTTTTTCATCAGCAACATTTTTTTTATATGCCGGACGCGGATCTTGGGCTAAAACTTGACGAATAAAACGCTCAAGGAAAGGGTAGCGAGTTTGTTGTTCAATTAGCTGTTTTTGGGCAATAGCAGCAAAAACAACAGACATTTCACTGACCGGCGCAGCTTGGGCAAATCCAGCAACCGCTTTTGGTAAAGATTCGGCAAAAGGAATATAGGGTTTTATATCAACAACAGGGGTTCCATCAACTAAATCAATACTACCTAGAGTCAGACCTACTTCGTTATCACGGATAGTTAAGTTTTTCAATTCAATTAATGACATACCTATTGGATTAGGACGAAATGGAGAACGAGTGGCAAAAACCCCCATTTTAGTATTACCACCTAAACGGGGAGGTCTTACCAATGGGCGCCAACTTTGTTGTATGGTTTGATGAAAAATGAAAATAACCCAAATATGGCTAAATTGTTCTAATCCGCGAACCGCATCAGGATGATTATAAGGCGGCAATAGACGCAGATAACCCCGTCCGTCATCAATTAAGCCCGGTTGTCTCGGGATAGCAAATTTTTCTTTATAAGGTGATTCTATCACCCCAATTACCTTAAATTGAAAATTATTCATTGATAATATTCAGCGCAGAGCCTTCACAGATAGCAGTTTGATAACAATCTGGTGTACTAATTATTTCACAACGATGCAATAATACGGCATTGGCACCTAAAGAAGAGGCCTTTTTCAACATGTTTTTTTTTGCGATTGGAATACTTACACTGGGAGCTTGTCGATTAGGTTGGCATGAAATACCGGAAACAATATCCAAATCTTTAAATGGCTTACCTAATAACACTTCTGTTTTATCAATAATTTTTACCATAGATCCCTTTCGCGGTGAGATTTTTTTGATAACATTTTTTTGTTTTTTAGCGAGTTATCTTGTTTATTATATTCAGTTGCAGAAAGCAAATTACAGCCTGAGATACAGAGTGTAAGACAACAGAGTAATAGGCGCATATCCATTCCTTTTTAAAGAAAACAAATAGAACTAATAACCAGTTTTAGCCATCATAATAGAAATAATTGGCTGAATGAATTTGATAATAAAATAAGCGGATTATATCCGCTTATTTTATTAAAATGTTACTCTTTTTGATAAAGCGATTACCAACCAGGAATAGCACCACCGTCAAAAATTTTATTTGCTGCCTCAGCAACTTCGGCGGATTGATAGGCTTTAATAAATTTTTTCACATTTTCATTATCTTGATTATCTACACGACTGACGATGAGATTTACATAAGGTGAATTTTTGTCTTCAACGAACAATCCATCTTTTGCTGGCGTTAATTTAGGTTCGGCGCTACTAGCCCACGTTGTATTAATAATCGCAAGTACAATCTTGGGATCATCTAGACTACGAGGCAATTGTGGCGCTTCCAATTCAATAAAATTCAACTTTTTAGGATTTTCAGTGATATCCAATACAGTAGGTTGTAAACCGGCACTTTCGCTTACTTTGATTAGCCCTTGTTTTTGTAACAGCAATAGTGAACGTCCCAAATTGGTTGGATCATTGGGAATAGCGATTTGGGCACCATCAGCTAGTTGTTTAACAGACTTAATTTTTTTAGAGTAAGCTGCAATAGGATAAATAAATGTTTTGCCAACAGCGACTAATTTATAATTGCGATCTTTAATTTGTTGCTCTAAATAAGGTTTATGTTGAAATGCATTAACATCAATATCGCCTTTGTCTAGAGATTCATTTGGCAGGACAAAATCATTAAAGGCAACTAAATCTACATCAAGCTGATATTTTTCTTTGGCAACTTTTTGTGCGACTTCAGCCACTGCTAACTCTTTGCCCATAATGACCCCCACTCTGATGTGATTAGGTTTTTCTGTTTTTTCACCACAGCCACTAAAAAATAATATACTTAATAGTCCTGCAACAGCGGCGCTAGTTTTTATTTTGATAGACATAATTACCTCTTTAAGACCCACTAAGACTCAGTTTAACCTTTTTAAGCAGTGATTCTATTTACGTGTTTTTTTCATTAGATGATTGCCAACAAATTGAATAGCGAAAACTAAAATAATCAGTAAAGCAAGTACCGTATTCATCACAGTTGGGTTATAGGTATAATAGCCGTATTGCATCGCAATCTGACCTAATCCGCCAGAACCCACCGCCCCGCCCATCGCAGAGTAACCGACTAACATAATTAACGTAATGGTCGCTGCGTTGACTAAACCGGGTAAAGATTCAGGTAACAAGATTTTAGCAATGATTTGTAGCGGCGTTGCGCCCATTGAACGAGCCGCTTCAATTAAGCCATTGGGGATCTCTAACAGCGTATTTTCCACCATACGGGCAATGAAAGGTGCTGCGCCGATAGTCAGTGGAACGATAGCAGCCTGAATACCGATAGATGTGCCGACGATGAATTTAGTTAATGGAATAATCCAAACCAGTAAAATAATAAATGGAACGGAACGAAACACATTAACTAATGCAGATACTGTTCGGTATAGTGTCTGGTTTTCCATAACTTGGCCGGGGCGTGTTACATAAAGTAATATTCCAATCGGAAGTCCTAATAAAAACCCCAAAAATCCTGACACAAAAGTCATAATAAGTGTATCAAGGGTACCATTTAGTAGCAGGATAATCATTTTTTCAGACATAACCTAAGATCTCCACTTTTACATGGTGCTCTTCTAAAAAGGTAATTGATTTTTCAATATCTTCATCAAGACCATGAAGTTCAGCCAGCATAAAACCAAATTTAACCCCACCGGCGTAATCAATTTGTGAACTTAATATATTAATGTCGATATTAAATTTTCTAGCTACCATTGAAATCAATGGCGCATCGACCGACTTGCCGGTAAATTCCATTTTCAATAATGGCGATAAATCGGATGCCGGCGTCATCTGTAAACGCCTTTGATAATCTTCAGGAATATCTAATACCAGGGTTGATTTAATAAAATTTTGCGCAATCGGTGTCTTTGGATGAGAAAATACTTCACTCACGCTATCTTGTTCTATTAAGCGCCCTTCACTGATGATCGCGACTTGATCGCATATACGTTTTACAACGTCCATCTCGTGAGTAATAAGTAAGATGGTTAAACCTAAACGTCGATTAATATCTTTCAATAACTCAAGAATAGAACGGGTTGTTGCCGGATCTAATGCGCTTGTTGCTTCATCGCATAATAGTACTTTAGGAGAATTGGCTAAAGCGCGAGCTATAGCAACACGTTGCTTTTGTCCACCAGATAGACTAGCTGGATAGGCATCTTTTTTATTTGCTAAACCGACTAGTTTTAATAACTCTGTTACGCGTTGATGGATCTTGGCTCTTGGTGTGTTATCTAGCTCCAAAGGCAAGGCAATATTATCAAAAACATTTCGCGACGAAAGTAGATTGAAATGCTGGAAGATCATTCCGATAGTACGACGTGTGAAGATTAACTCTTTTTCAGAAAGATCGGCCAACGCTTGTCCATCAATGAATACTTCTCCTGATGTTGGGCGCTCAAGCATATTGACACAACGAATTAGCGTACTTTTCCCGGCACCGGAAGCACCGATAACCCCGTAAATTTGGCCTTGAGGAACATGCAAATTAATATTGGTTAGTGCATGAATTGCATTTGTTCCTTGGTGAAAAATTTTATTAATGTTAGAAAGTCTTATCATTGTGATCTACTAAATAATGGAAATTGGTGAGAAAATTCGATCATATTTGGTCTGGATGTTAAGGTGTCTAGACGTCTAAGTCAACAAAAATGTAAATATTGATCTTGTTCTTATTTAACCGCTTTTCATATAATCAACGAAGTTAAATTTAATGGAGTAATACGGTGAGTCAAAGTATTCCGGCGATTTTCCTTGATCGTGATGGTACCATTAACCACGATCATGGTTATGTTTGTGAGATAGATAATTTTCAATTTATCGAAGGTGCCATTGAGGCAATGCTTGAATTGAAAAAAATGGGTTATGCATTGATTCTGGTTACCAATCAATCAGGTATTGCCAGAGGATTGTTCACAGAAGCACAATTTCTTGCATTGACGGAATGGATGGATTGGTCTCTTATTGATCGTGGCGTTGAGCTTGATGGCATTTATTATTGTCCTCATCATCCGGATGCAATTGAACAAAAATATAGACAAATATGTAATTGCCGTAAGCCGAAGGCCGGTATGTTATTGGCAGCGCAAAAACACCTCAATATTGATATGAAAGCCTCTTATATGGTGGGCGATAAACTTTCTGATATGCAAGCCGGTAAAGAGGCGCATATTGGAACAAATGTATTGGTTACTACAGCAAAGTCTGTCACGGAAGATGATAAAAAATATGCTGATTGGATTATAAATAGTCTGGCAGATTTACCGAATAAGATAAAAAAGCGTCAATTAAAATGAGCGTATTGTTCATAAATAAAGCAAAATTATTTTTTTCAAAAAAGTACTTGTGTAAAGATAAAATAAATCTATAATGCCCATCCTGTTATCGCAACTTATTCATCAACTAGTGAATAAAAGTATAACGAGAATTAAGGTGAAAAGCGTAATATACGCCACCTCGCGACCTGGGTCGCACGCTCTTTAACAATTAATCAGACAATCTGTGTGGGCACTCGCAAGACATCATCAAAAACTATTTGAAGATTAAGTCTTGAAGAGTGACAAAACAGTTAATTCATATATGAATTAATAAGCAGTAACGTGATTTTGGGCCACAGCGAAGGCGTTAAAACGTCGACAAAGTGGCAAAAAGAAGCGTTACGGCCAGTAAAACATTCTTTGAGCATCAAACTTTTAATTGAAGAGTTTGATCATGGCTCAGATTGAACGCTGGCGGCAGGCCTAACACATGCAAGTCGAGCGGCAGCGGGAGAAAGCTTGCTTTCTTGCCGGCGAGCGGCGGACGGGTGAGTAAGGTATGGGGATCTGGCCGAAGGCGGGGGATAACCACTGGAAACGGTGGCTAATACCGCATAATCTCTAAGGAGCAAAGTGGGGGACCATTAGGCCTCACACCTTCGGATGAACCCATATGAGATTAGCTAGTAGGTGGGGTAAAGGCTCACCTAGGCGACGATCTCTAGCTGGTCTGAGAGGATGATCAGCCACACTGGGACTGAGACACGGCCCAGACTCCTACAGGAGGCAGCAGTGGGGAATATTGCACAATGGGCGCAAGCCTGATGCAGCCATGCCGCGTGTATGAAGAAGGCCTTCGGGTTGTAAAGTACTTTCAGTCGTGAGGAAGGTGTTAAGGTTAATATTCTTAGCAATTGACGTTAGCGACAGAAGAAGCACCGGCTAACTCCGTGCCAGCAGCCGCGGTAATACGGAGGGTGCGAGCGTTAATCGGAATTACTGGGCGTAAAGGGCACGCAGGCGGTTAATTAAGTTGGATGTGAAATCCCCGGGCTTAACCTGGGAATGGCATTCAAGACTGGTTAGCTAGAGTCTTGTAGAGGGGGGTAGAATTCCATGTGTAGCGGTGAAATGCGTAGAGATGTGGAGGAATACCGGTGGCGAAGGCGGCCCCCTGGACAGAGACTGACGCTCATGTGCGAAAGCGTGGGGAGCAAACAGGATTAGATACCCTGGTAGTCCACGCTGTAAACGATGTCGATTTGGAGGTTGTGGTCATGAACTGTGGCCTCCGGAGCTAACGCGTTAAATCGACCGCCTGGGGAGTACGGCCGCAAGGTTAAAACTCAAATGAATTGACGGGGGCCCGCACAAGCGGTGGAGCATGTGGTTTAATTCGATGCAACGCGAAGAACCTTACCTACTCTTGACATCCAGCGAAGCCTTTAGAGATAAAGGCGTGCCTTCGGGAGCGCTGAGACAGGTGCTGCATGGCTGTCGTCAGCTCGTGTTGTGAAATGTTGGGTTAAGTCCCGCAACGAGCGCAACCCTTATCCTTTGTTGCCATCGATTAGGTCGGGAACTCAAAGGAGACTGCCGGTGATAAACCGGAGGAAGGTGGGGACGACGTCAAGTCATCATGGCCCTTACGAGTAGGGCTACACACGTGCTACAATGGCGTATACAGAGAGAGGCGAGCCTGCGAGGGGAAGCGGAACTCAGAAAGTACGTCGAAGTCCGGATTGGAGTCTGCAACTCGACTCCATAAAGTCGGAATCGCTAGTAATCGCGGATCAGCATGTCGCGGTGAATACGTTCCCGGGCCTTGTACACACCGCCCGTCACACCATGGGAGTGGGTTGCAAAAGAAGTAGGTAGCTTAACCTTCGGGATGGCGCTTACCACTTTGTGATTCATGACTGGGGTGAAGTCGTAACAAGGTAACCGTAGGGGAACCTGCGGTTGGATCACCTCCTTACCGAGATAGATGGAATGTGAGTGTTCACACAGATTGTCTGATGAAGATTGAGCAGAAGGTATCATTAGGCTTGTAGCTCAGGTGGTTAGAGCGCACCCCTGATAAGGGTGAGGTCGGTGGTTCAAGTCCACTCAGGCCTACCAACATTGCTGTCGGATTTTGCCCAAAGGTGAAGTTAGCGGTAAGGAGTAATGATACGAGAATCTTAATGGGGCTATAGCTCAGCTGGGAGAGCGCCTGCTTTGCACGCAGGAGGTCAGCGGTTCGATCCCGCTTAGCTCCACCATATTGCAAGATAAAACTAGATAAAAGGTTATTCAGAGCAGGCTGGCAACAGTATGCTGCGAATAATAATGCTCTTTAACAATCTGGAACAAGCTAAAAATTGAAACACACATTATTGAGAAAATAATGTGGAGAACTCTCAATACTCCAACGTGAAGTGTCATCACAGTCAGGAAGGCAGGCGTTATGAGCGAGCAGTCAGGAATTCGAGGCGGCCAGCGCGCAGCAAGCGCAGCGTACAAAAGTACGTGAGCATTGCGAGCACTACCCAACAAAGAATTACTGTACGCGCAGCCATAACCTATCAGAATGATAGTGAAATAAAGACATCTTCGGGTTGTGAGGTTAAGCGAATGAAGCGTACACGGTGGATGCCTAGGCAGTCAGAGGCGATGAAGGACGTGCTAATCTGCGAAAAGCGTCGGTAAGCTGATATGAAGCGTTATAGCCGGCGATGTCCGAATGGGGAAACCCAGTGCATTAATGCACTATCGTTTGATGAATACATAGTCAAACGAGGCGAACCGGGGGAACTGAAACATCTCAGTACCCCGAGGAAAAGAAATCAACCGAGATTCCCCCAGTAGCGGCGAGCGAACGGGGAGCAGCCCAGAGTCAGCATCGATATTAGCATCAGGAGAAGGGTCTGGAAAGGCGCGCAATAAAGGGTGATAGCCCCGTATCCGAAGATGTTAGTATGGTGAGCTCGAAGAGTAGGGCGGGACACGTGTTATCCTGTCTGAATATGGGGGGACCATCCTCCAAGGCTAAATACTCCTGACTGACCGATAGTGAACCAGTACCGTGAGGGAAAGGCGAAAAGAACCCCGGCGAGGGGAGTGAAAAAGAACCTGAAACCGTGTACGTACAAGCAGTGGGAGCCCCATCACTCAAGTGCCTCGGCAGTTGGGTGATGGCATACCATCACAATAACAGCGCAGGCTTTGCCAACAAGGTTGTTCGGTTTTTTCAAGCCGCAGCGCAGTGTACCTAAAAGTACACGAGCAGCGGAAGTTAAAAAAGCGGACAAGATTGGCCGCAAAGACAAGCGGGACATTTGAGGATGGGGTGACTGCGTACCTTTTGTATAATGGGTCAGCGACTTATATTCTGTAGCAAGGTTAACCGCATAGGGGAGCCGTAGGGAAACCGAGTCTTAACTGGGCGTCAAGTTGCAGGGTATAGACCCGAAACCCGGTGATCTAGCCATGGGCAGGTTGAAGGTTGGGTAACACTAACTGGAGGACCGAACCGACTAATGTTGAAAAATTAGCGGATGACTTGTGGCTGGGGGTGAAAGGCCAATCAAACCGGGAGATAGCTGGTTCTCCCGAAAGCTATTTAGGTAGCGCCTCGTGAACTCATCTTCGGGGGTAGAGCACTGTTTCGGCTAGGGGGTCATCCCGACTTACCAACCCGATGCAAACTCCGAATACCGAAGAATGTAATCACGGGAGACACACGGCGGGTGCTAACGTCCGTCGTGAAGAGGGAAACAACCCAGACCGCCAGCTAAGGTCCCAAAGTCATGGTTAAGTGGGAAACGAAGTGGGAAGGCTTAGACAGCCAGGATGTTGGCTTAGAAGCAGCCATCATTTAAAGAAAGCGTAATAGCTCACTGGTCGAGTCGGCCTGCGCGGAAGATGTAACGGGGCTAAACCATGCACCGAAGCTGCGGCAGCGACAGCAATGTTGTTGGGTAGGGGAGCGTTCTGTAAGCCGTCGAAGGTGGACTGAGAGGTCTGCTGGAGGTATCAGAAGTGCGAATGCTGACATAAGTAACGATAAAGCGGGTGAAAAACCCGCTCGCCGAAAGACCAAGGGTTCCTGTCCAACGTTAATCGGGGCAGGGTAAGTCGACCCCTAAGGCGAGGCTGAAAAGCGTAGTCGATGGGAAACGGGTTAATATTCCCGTACTAAGGGTGACTGCGAAGGGGGGACGGAGAAGGCTAGGCTATCCGGGCGACGGTTGTCCCGGTTTAAGCGTGTAGGTGGGTTATGCCGGCAAATCCGCATGACCAAGACACTGAGGCGTGATGACGAGCCACTAAGGTGGTGAAGTAGTTGATGCCCGGCTTCCAGGAAAAGCCTCTAAGCGATAGGTAACCATTAATCGTACCCCAAACCGACACAGGTGGTTAGGTAGAGAATACTCAGGCGCTTGAGAGAACTCGGGTGAAGGAACTAGGCAAAATGGTGCCGTAACTTCGGGAGAAGGCACGCTGGCGTTAGGTGAAGTGGTTCGCCCATGGAGCTGAAGCCAGTCGCAGATACCAGCTGGCTGCAACTGTTTATTAAAAACACAGCACTGTGCAAACACGAAAGTGGACGTATACGGTGTGACGCCTGCCCGGTGCTGGAAGGTTAATTGATGGGGTAAGCCGTAAGGCGAAGCTCTTGATCGAAGCCCCAGTAAACGGCGGCCGTAACTATAACGGTCCTAAGGTAGCGAAATTCCTTGTCGGGTAAGTTCCGACCTGCACGAATGGCGTAATGATGGCCAGGCTGTCTCCACCCGAGACTCAGTGAAATTGAACTCGCTGTGAAGATGCAGTGTACCCGCGGCAAGACGGAAAGACCCCGTGAACCTTTACTATAGCTTGACACTGAACATTGAGCCTTGATGTGTAGGATAGGTGGGAGGCTTTGAAGTGTGGACGCCAGTTCGCATGGAGCCGACGTTGAAATACCACCCTTTAATGTTTGATGTTCTAACTTGGGCCCGTAATCCGGGCTGAGGACAGTGTCTGGTGGGTAGTTTGACTGGGGCGGTCTCCTCCCAAAGAGTAACGGAGGAGCACGAAGGTTGGCTAATCACGGTCGGACATCGTGAGGTTAGTGCAAAGGCATAAGCCAGCTTGACTGCGAGCGTGACGGCGCGAGCAGGTACGAAAGTAGGTCTTAGTGATCCGGTGGTTCTGAATGGAAGGGCCATCGCTCAACGGATAAAAGGTACTCCGGGGATAACAGGCTGATACCGCCCAAGAGTTCATATCGACGGCGGTGTTTGGCACCTCGATGTCGGCTCATCACATCCTGGGGCTGAAGTAGGTCCCAAGGGTATGGCTGTTCGCCATTTAAAGTGGTACGCGAGCTGGGTTTAGAACGTCGTGAGACAGTTCGGTCCCTATCTGTCGTGGGCGAAGGAAGATTGAGGGGGGCTGCTCCTAGTACGAGAGGACCGGAGTGGACGCACCACTGGTGTACAGGTTGTCATGCCAATGGCATCGCCTGGTAGCTAAGTGCGGAAGAGATAACCGCTGAAAGCATCTAAGCGGGAAACTTGCCTCAAGATGAGTCTTCCCTGACAGTAATGTCCTATAAGGGGTGTTCGAGACGAGGACGTAGATAGGCTGGGTGTGTAAGCGTAGCGATACGTTGAGCTAACCAGTACTAATGACCCGAGAGGCTTAACCTGACAACACCGAAGGTGTTTTGAGAAGAGAGAAGAGATTTTAGCTTGTTCAGAGATTGGTGCCTGTAAGCGGTTACGGCGCTAGAAGTCAACGGGCGAGATGGCCTGCGCATAGCGAGAGGCAGCCGAGATGAGCGCCCGAGGCAGTAGCGTAACGAAACAGGATAGCGAAAAAAGAATTTGTCTGGCGGTAATAGCGCGGTGGTGCCACCTGATCCCATGCCGAACTCAGAAGTGAAATGCCGTAGCGCCGATGGTAGTGTGGGGTCTCCCCATGTGAGAGTAGGGAGCTGCCAGACGTTAATTTAATGCTAATGGGTTGAGTCCATTAGTGAAATAAATCGGGTGGTGCGGTAGTTCAGTTGGTTAGAATACCGGCCTGTCACGCCGGGGGTCGCGGGTTCGAGCCCCGTCCGCACCGCCAATAATATCGGAAGTAAGCCCTGTGAAAATATCACAGGGCTTTTTGCTGTTTATTAAAAATAACTTGTTAAATATATAAATATTTTTTTATAAAGTATTTTGTTTTTATTTTCTTGAACTTTAAGATGCAACTATGCTTCTAAATGATGAGTTTTATCTATTATCTATGTATAAGATAGGTTAATAAATATTCGATTTTTAAGGGCTATTTGAGGTGGCAAAAAAAATTTATTCTGTGCGCTATATTGCAGGCCAGCCGGCAAAGCGTATTTTACCTGTATCTGAATATACGCTTGATGATGATTTACCCATAGGGTTGCCACTATTCTCAGAAAGTGATGAGTTAAGTATTGTTTCATGGAATATTTATAAACAGCAACGCCCAAACTGGCATGCAGTTTTAAATAAATTAGTCATAGATAAGCATTTGATTTTATTGCAAGAAGCTCAAACCTCACCTCAACTTATTGATTTTGTCGTCTCTCAACATTTAGTTGCTGATCAGGTACCGGCAATTGTTTTCCCTCAACACGCTTCTGGGGTAATGACGCTAGCGAGAGCACATCCAATTTATTGTTGCCCATTGCGTGAAAAAGAGCCATTACTTCGTTTACCCAAATCAGCGTTAATCACTGTTTATCCGCTACATAATGGCCGAAATTTGATGATTATTAATATTCATGCGGTTAATTTTAGTTTTGGTGTGGATATTTATAGTCGGCAATTACAGAATATCGGAGAGCATATTAAAAGACATCAAGGGCCAGTGATTTTTGCTGGGGATTTTAATACCTGGAGTCGACAACGTATAAATGCACTTAAACGTTTTACGCGCAGTTTACGAATGAAAGAAGTCAATTTTGACCCCGATGTGCGCACTATGATTTTTGGTTACCCATTAGATTATGTTTTTTATCGTAGTCTGACTCTTCTTTATGCAGAAGTGATTAAAACGGAATCTTCTGATCATAATCCCATTTCTGTTAACTTTAGTATCAAATAGTTTTAGTAAGAGAAAAAATAGAAATGCTGTTTCAGCACTTCTATTTTAAATAGTATGTATGCAATCGGGTTATGGCGAGATCTAGCAATGCTATTTTATTGATATATTCTCTTTTTTAACAAATAAGTAGTAAGTCATTGACAAGCAGACGATCCAAATCATTCCTACGATCAGCGCAACGCGTGTATCTTTAAAAAAGCCTAACAGCACGATGACAAATATCATAAATAAGATGGTGATGAGTGGACCAATCGGCCAAAAAGGGACTTTAAATTTTAGTTTGCTTGCCGTTTCAGCGCTCATTTTACGGCGCATAGCAACTTGAGAAAGCAATATCATTAACCAAACCCAAACGGTAGCAAATGTTGCTAAAGAGGCAATTATTACAAAAATATCTTGTGGAATAATATAATTGAGATAAACGCCAATCAGCATAATAACCGACATAACAACTACGGTCATCCAGGGAACACCAGTGCGGCTAACTTTCATAAATGAGCGAGGTGCTTGTCCTTCTTGAGTCATACCGTACATCATCCGTCCCGCCCCAAAAATATCACTATTAATAGCAGAGATAGCAGCCGTAATGACAACAATATTTAAGATATTGGCGGCAGAAGTAATATTTAAATTGGCAAAAATTTGCACAAATGGACTACCATTCTGACCAATTTGGTTCCAAGGAAAAATGCACATTAAGACCAATAGCGTTAAACCATAAAACAGTAATATACGTAATGGCACAGCATTAATGGCTTTAGGGATAGTTTTTTCTGGTTCTTTAGCTTCACTGGCCGTAATACCGATTACTTCAATACCACCAAAGGCGAACATAACGATTGCTAATGAGGCGATAATTCCTTCTACGCCATTTGGCATAAAACCACCATGTTGCCACAGGTTAAATAAACCTGTTGCATGATGTTCGGTACCTTGACCGAAACCAAATAACATGATTGCACCGCCGCCAATGATCATGGCAATAATAGCAATTACCTTAATAATTGATAACCAAAATTCTATTTCGCCGAAAATTTTCACATGACACAAATTCAATGCGCCAATAAATAGGACAATACTTAATACCCATATCCATTGATCAACATGCGGAAACCAAAAACGCATATAAGTGCCAAAAGCGGTTACGTCAGCTAGACAGACAATTAACATCTCAAAGATATAATTCCATCCAGTTAGAAAACCGGCCAGTGGTCCCATATAGTGGCTGGCATATTGCGAAAAAGAACCTGGTACCGGATGATGAACCGCCATTTCACCAAGTGCTCGCATGACCATGAAAACTGCGGCTCCACCGACCATATAGGCAAGCAAAACTGCTGGGCCAGCAGCCTGAATCGCTGAAGCTGAACCATAAAAAAGCCCTGTACCAATTGCGGAGCCTAACGCCATAAAGCGAATGTGTCTGCCAGTTAATCCCCGTTTAAGTTGATTTGTATTGTTCATGTGTCGTCTTTCCATCTTACTTTTAATGTGCTGGATATGCTCCCAGTTCACAACCTAAATGGTTTTGATAACTACAAAGCACAAGTTGTTAACCATAACATAAAGAAAGGTGTTCTAGGGATAGATATCTGCAATAATAGGCAAATTATTAAGTTATTTTAGAGAACGTTATGGATTATCCAATCAATCAGATTTTTCAAACAATACAGGGAGAGGGCTATTTTACTGGAGTAGCAGCAATTTTTATTCGTTTACAAGGTTGTCCGGTCGGGTGTAGTTGGTGTGATACTAAGCATACTTGGGCTAAAAATAAGCAACAACAACGGCCATTATCGATAATTTTAGCTAAAAAAAGCGATAATGATGAGTGGGCAACCTGTAGCTCAGAACAAATTGTTGATTTATTCGAACAAAAAAATTACACCGCTCGTCATATCGTAATTACGGGTGGAGAGCCTTGTTTATATGATCTCACTGAATTAACTGCTTACTTAGAAAAAAAAGGTTATCAGTGTCAAATTGAAACAAGTGGAACACATGATATTTATTGTTCTGAAAAAACGTGGGTAACTGTATCTCCAAAAGTGGCGATGCGTGGGGGTTTTAAGATATTACCGGCAGCGTTAAATCGGGCGAATGAAATTAAACATCCAGTCGGTCGTCAAAAAGATATTGAGGTGTTAGAACATTTGATTAATCAGCTCGCACCCAATCATCCTGCTCCGCATATTTGTTTGCAACCAATTAGTCAAAATGCTAATGCAACTAACCTTTGTATTGAAGCCTGTATTAAGCGTAATTGGCGGTTGTCAGTACAAATGCATAAATATTTAAACATCGCTTAATAATATTCAGCACCAAAGGGTGCTGAAACCGAAGTGTTGTGTTTATTTCCCGCGATATTTACAACCTGCATTACACGTTTCTTTAATCATTACCGAACTCAATTGTGGCAATATGGGTTTCATTTTATGCCAAATCCAACGTGCAATAACTTCACTGGTAGGATTTTCTAATCCTTCTATGTCATTAAGATAATGATGATCTAATTGTTGCCATAAAGGTTTAAAAGCTTTAGAAATATTGCTAAAGTCAACGACCCAGCCTGTTTGCGGATCAATTTCGCCGGTTAGTTCTAATCTGACCATAAATGAGTGCCCATGTAAACGCCCACATTTATGCCCAGCGGGAACATGGGGTAGTCGATGGGCAGCCTCAAATTGAAATTCTTTAAAAATTGTTGCACTCATTGTGGCACCTATCAATTGTATTAATACAAGCATTTTATCTGAATAAATGCATTTTTTATATTTGAAACTTTTGATTAATTAATCTCATTATGTCAATTAAAAATAATTTAATCATTTTAAAAATGAGATATGCTTATATTATCTTATTATCTTGGCGTTTTGTTATAACTTAATGAATATAAAATAGAAGAAAATGATTTTTCAGCAGAATTTTACTTCAAATTAAAAAAAAACATTTGATAAACAAAATATTTTTAATTTATTAACCCATCAGTAAGTAAAAACAAACTTTTTTTTGACATATAGCTAAGCTATACTTTGTCAATAAAAACACCCGTTTGACTCTATTTCATATTTATTTATCAATTTTTTATTAATAACTTATCTGTGATTGGTAGCGTCATGGAGTAAGTTATGGGATGATGAGTGAGTCTTGCAGGGGGCTTCGATGCGGAAATTAGCGTTGATATTGTTGGCGGTGCTTTGCTGGTTACAGTATTCACTGTGGTTGGGTAAAAATGGTGTCCATGACTATTTGCGTGTAAAGAATGAAGTTGCAGCGCTAGAGACGTTGAACATGACATTTAAAGTACGCAATGAACGTTTATTTGCTGAAATAGATGATTTGAATGAGGGACGTGAAGCTATTGAGGAGCGAGCGCGTACTGAACTTGGAATGATTAGACCTGGAGAGTCTTTTTACCGTATAGTGAATGAGAATTCTTTTCCCAACCATAAATAAAATTTTTAATTAATAATATCTTGTCGGGCCACAAAATTATTTAAAAATATTATGACGAAAAAGTAGTAATTCATAAAAAACAGTCTAAAGCAATGAATAAATTTATATCTAATCATAAAATGCAGGTTGCTGCTTTAATACCTGCCGCTGGTATTGGCAGTCGCATGAAAGCTGATTTTCCCAAGCAATATCTGCAAGTAGCGGGAAAAACAATTATTGAGCATAGTATATCTGCCTTACTTAAGCAGCCGAGAATTTGCCAAATAATTGTTTCGTTGAATAAAGATGATATCTTTTTTCATCAATTGGCTATTGCAAAAAATCCAAAAATTAAAACCGTCACTGGGGGTTGTCAAAGGGCTGATTCAGTGTTAGCTGGACTGAATTATTTATCAGACAATTTACAGCTAGATCCTTGCTGGGTTTTAGTTCATGATGCAGCTCGGCCTTGCTTACATCAAGCTGATTTAGATAGTATTATTCGTTTTATTGATAGCCAGCAATCTTCGTATGGTGGTATTTTGGCAGCGCCAGTAAGAGATACAATGAAACGTTCAGTTCAAGGAAAAAAAGATATTAGTCATACTGTTGAACGAAGAGAACTTTGGCATGCACTGACGCCACAATTTTTTCCTTTAGCGTTAATTAAAAACTGTTTGACTCAAGCATTAGCGCAAAAAGCGGTAATTACCGATGAGGCTTCGGCGCTTGAATATTGCGGTTACTATCCTCAATTACTGGAAGGTAGAATTGATAATTTAAAGGTTACTGAACCAGAAGATTTGATGTTAGCAGAGTTCTACCTTTCTCGCGCTTTATAAGACTATTGTTAGGAGTATTGTTCATGCGGATTGGACATGGATTTGATGTACATAAATTTGGTGGAGATGGCCCAATTACAATTTGTGGCGTGAAAATTCCCTATGAACAAGGATTAATAGCGCATTCTGATGGCGATGTCGCCTTACATGCACTGACAGATGCTATTCTTGGTGCAGCAGCATTAGGTGATATCGGTAAACTCTTTCCTGATACCGATCCAGCATTTAAAAATGTAGAAAGCCGTAGTTTGTTACGTGAGGCGTATTTGCAGGTGCTGAAAAAAGGATATTGTATTAGTAATCTTGATATCACAATTATTGCTCAAGCGCCGAAAATGCTGCCATATATTGCTGATATGCGCAAAAATATAGCAGATGATCTTGGTTGCCATATTGATGATGTCAATGTTAAAGCCACCACGACGGAAAAATTGGGATTTATAGGTAGAAAAGAAGGCATTGCTTGTGCTGCGGTGGCTTTATTAGTAAAGGATAATAGTAATGACGGTGACAGCACTTCAGTGGCTGCATGGTAAACCAGTAGCAAGTGGAGCAATAAAATTAACCGCTGAAGATTTTATTGTGCGTGAAAATCTGGGATTTTTGCCTGAAGGTGAGGGAGAGCACCTGATGGTTTATGTTAGAAAAAAAGGTTGTAATACTCAATTTGTAGCTGAACAGTTGGCTCGATTTGCTGGAATTTCTCCACGGAGTGTTAGTTATGCGGGATTGAAAGATCGGCAAGCTGTGACTGAACAGTGGTTTTGTCTCCATTTGCCAGGCAAGGAAGATCCCGATTTTAGTCAGTTTTTTTTAGCAGGATGTGAAATTTTGCTAGCAAAACGACAAAAACGTAAATTACGTATCGGTTCATTAAAAGGCAATGATTTTGAGTTAACTATACGACAAATTAGTGATCAGCAAGCGGTGGAAACACGTTTGCAACAAATCAGAAAATTGGGTGTAGCTAACTATTTTGGCGAGCAGCGTTTTGGTCGAGCGGGTAATAATCTCGTGCAAGCTGAGCGTTGGGCAAAAGGTGAAATTGTAGTTAAGCAGCGTAATAAACGTAGTTTTTATCTCTCTGCGGTTCGAAGTGTTATATTTAATTTTATCGTCAGCGAACGTCTGCTTAATAATAAAATAGGTCAGATAATGGACGGTGATGTTATGCAATTAACCGGTAGTGGCAGTTGGTTTGTTGCTAACAGTGAAGAATTACCACAATTACAAGCGAGATTGCAGGCTGGCGAAATCCAAATCACTGCGCCGCTATATGGTGAAAAAGAATTAGGTACCCAATCAGCCGCTAAACTGTTTGAACAACAATGTTTAACCCATTTTTCTGTTTTATTACCACTGCTGCAAACTGAACGAACAAATTTAGTTCGACGAGCAATCATTGTTGTTCCTCAAAATATGCAGTGGAAATGGTTAGAAAAGCAAACCCTAAAACTGTCTTTTTCATTACCCAAGGGTAGTTTTGCCACTAGTGTAATAAGAGAATTAATTAATCAATCTACTGAAAATATTGTTGATATTGACGAATAGTATTCGATTAAAAATAATGTTATTGATGATAAATCTTATTATATTTATATAATAAGATTTGAAATTTAGTATTTATATTATCAGTTTGTTTTTTAAAGTTATTACGCCTTTTAGCAATAAGCAGTATTAAGTTAAAAATTTATTTTGATATTATCATATTAGATGCTAACGATTGCTTACAACACTTAATTAGTAAATATTGTTATTAACTAAAGCCCAAACAGAAGAGACTTAAAATGGGTGATCAAAGATACGCAATAGACATTAAGATTAGGAGAAAAAATAAAATTTAATTGCTAACAAGTTTAATAAAAGATTGGCGGTTAATACATTGAGCGGTGTTATTGTTGTTTTTATAAAAATTAACTTACTTATTTTGTTCGTTATTGGCTGCTTGTGTTGATAATATTGAGTCAACCATCCTTTATACTTTTTTTGTATTTATTATAAATTTTTATTGATTGATACATTGCTAGTTAGATATTTGCTTAAGAGAGTACTTTCACTGAATATTATTTTGGCTTATCTTATTGATGTTATTTAAAAACAATAATTGTAATTAGATATTTTATTATTTTTCAGGTAGTTGTTAAAAGAAACAAAATTATATTGTTATTTTATTACATTCACTTACGTTAATATTAGACCTTCATTTTTCTATCATAATTTGATGTGTTTTTATTGTTACTTAATGATATTCTTGCTGTAATCTATTATTGACGCTATTTTCAACCCATAATCTTTTTTATCATAGATGAGAATAGTTGGATAAAATAGCCTAGTTCTTAATATATCGTTCAATATAAATCAACAGGATACAATAATGCTAAGGATATTGCTAAGTAATGATGATGGTGTAACAGCAACTGGCATTCAAACGCTTGCTACTGCGCTACGTAAAAATTATTTCGTTCAGGTTGTGGCACCTGATAGAAATCGAAGTGGAGCATCAAATGCATTGACACTTCATAAACCATTACGAATAGCCAAGTTAGCCAATGGAGACATCTCAGTACAAGGAACACCAACGGATTGTGTTTATTTAGGCGTTAATCAGCTTATTCGACCCTCTCCTGAAATTGTCGTTTCAGGTATTAATCATGGTCCCAACCTGGGGGATGATGTTATTTATTCTGGCACTGTTGCAGCAGCGACAGAAGGTCGCCATCTGGGATTACCGGCACTTGCGGTTTCATTAAATGGTGAAACCCATTTCCAAACAGCAGCAGAGGTAACTTGTCATTTATTAAAATTATTACAAAAAACGCCATTAAAGGCTGGTAATATTCTTAATATTAATGTACCTGACATTCCTTTGTCGGAAATTAAAGGTTACAAAGTAACACGGTGTGGTAGTCGTCATGCTGCTCAACAAGTTTATTCATCTGAAGATCCAAGGGGAGATATGGTGTATTGGTTAGGGCCTGTTGGAGAAATATGTGATGCCGGTCCAGATACCGATTTTGCCGCAGTAGCAGCAGGATATGTTTCTATCACACCGTTACAAGTGGATTTAACCGCTTATAAGGTTCAGCAAGTAGTTAAAGATTGGTTACTAAAAGCAGAGGCAAGTGAGGAATGCTAAAACGGTCAATGAGAGATTTATTGACACAACTACGCCATCAAGGGATTAAAGATGAAGCGCTATTGGCAGCTATTGCTAAAGTTCCTCGTGAGCGTTTTGTCGATGAAGCACTTTCACATAAAGCTTATGAAAACATTCCTTTACCTATCGGTTTTTCTCAAACCATTTCGCAACCTTATATCGTTGCTCGTATGACAGAATTACTTGCGCTTTCTCCCTCGGATCATGTATTAGAGATTGGTACCGGTTCGGGTTATCAAACCGCCATTTTAGCGCATCTTGTCGCGCGGGTTTTTTCGGTAGAACGTATCAAGGGATTACAATGGAATGCTAAACGTAGATTAAAACAACTTGATCTACATAATATTTCAACTCGTCATGGTGATGGCTGGCTGGGATGGGCTTCTAAGGGGCCTTTTGATGGGATCATTGTCACAGCGGCGCCGGCAGAGCTCCCTCTCGTGTTGCTTGAACAATTGAAAGAGGGTGGCCGAATGGTATTACCTGTCGGTGAGAAAAAACAGATGTTAAAAGTAATTAAACGCCAGGGTAATGATTTTCATGCTACAACAGTAGAACCAGTGAGATTTGTTCCTTTAATTCCTGGAAGTTTGGCATGAAATAGGTAATATTTTAGCGATAGATAATTTAAGGTTTTATTAATCTCTGCTTTAATAGACATAATAATTTATTATTTAGTTATTGCGATAAATTGTCGATCATGACTTAGATTATCGATTTTTATTCAAGATTTGTCTTCATGGGAGAAGAAGTATGAATTTTAACAGCCCAAAATTTGCGATTCGATGGGCAACTATCTGTATAATAACAGGCACAATGTTAATCGGGTGCTCGACACCATATCATCCAGCAGCGCCAATTAGTAGTGTCCATGATAGTAGCCGTCCGATTAATACTTATCCTGCTGTCAATACATCGGCAAAAAGTACGCCAATAGCCTCTTCTCCTAAAAATATTTCTGTTAGCAATCAGAGTAGTAGTATAAATCAGCCGATATATCAGCCAGTAATGCCAGCACCTAAGACTAATACAGATGGTCGAATAATTTATAACCGAAATTATGAAAATATCCAAAAAGGAAGCTATAGTGGTAACACTTACACAGTTAAACGAGGTGATACCCTGTTTTATATTGCTTGGATAACAGGCAATGATTATCGTGATCTAGCGCAACGTAATAAAATTACAGAACCTTATAGTTTAAATGTTGGGCAAGTACTTAATATTGGTAATAGTTCAACCGATTCAGAAATAGTGGTTGCTAATCGTACTCCAAATACAAATGTTGATTCTCGGCCAACTAATGCGTATGCTTCATCTGTCAGTGAGCAAAATTCAGGTAAGATGTTACCGAGAGCAACCAAGCCATTAACACCTTCTACGCCGCCTGCAACAACAGCATCTTCGGGCTTTAATAGTAATAGCGTAGTGAATACCGTAGGTAAATGGCGCTGGCCAGCCGAAGGGAAAGTCATTGAATCTTTCTCTGATGTGCAAGGCGGAAATAAAGGCGTTGATATTGCTGGATCGCGTGGTCAGCCTGTTTTTGCAACTGCAGCAGGAAAAGTGGTTTATTCTGGAAATGCATTACGTGGATATGGAAATCTTATAATAATAAAACATAACGATGACTATCTGAGTGCCTATGCTCACAATGATACTATATTAGTTCGTGATCAACAGGAGGTTCAGGCAGGGCAAAAGATTGCCACTATGGGTAGCACCGGTACAAGTTCGGTAAGATTACATTTTGAAATTCGTTACAAGGGAAAATCAGTAAACCCGTTGCGTTATATTTCGCAGCGATAACTTGGACAGATTGCTTGTCAATGCTGTCTGCATTATCAAGGGTAGGAGTGACTGATGAGCCAAAATTCGCTAAAAGTTAACGAGTTATATGACGATTTAGACGAAACTAGCATGGATGCGGAAGCTTTCGATGAAAGCTTGCTAAAAGAAGAGGACTTAAATCTAGAACAAGATGATGATTTAGATTTATTTCAAAATATTAATCAACGTGTTCTAGATGCAACTCAGCTTTATCTTGGTGAGATTGGATATTCACCTCTTCTGACAGCGGAAGAAGAAGTATTTTATGCAAGGCGCGCTTTACGTGGAGATGCAGCATCACGTCAGCGTATGATTGAGAGTAATTTACGTTTGGTTGTAAAAATTTCTCGTCGCTATAGTAATCGTGGTCTTGCCCTACTGGATTTAATTGAAGAAGGCAATCTTGGATTAATTCGGGCGGTTGAAAAATTTGATCCAGAAAAAGGTTTTCGTTTTTCAACTTATGCAACATGGTGGATCCGCCAAACTATTGAACGAGCAATTATGAATCAGACGCGAACTATTCGCTTACCGATTCATATCGTTAAAGAGTTAAATGTCTATTTGCGTATTGCAAGAGAATTGGCTCAGAAACTCGATCATGAGCCAAGCGCCGAAGAAATTGCAGAACGCTTAGACAAACCGGTAGATGATGTTAGTCGGATGTTACGGCTAAATGAGCGGATTTCTTCTGTTGATATGCCAATCGGCGGTGATTCAGATAAAGCGTTACTTGATGTGTTATCTGATGATAACGATTCAGGGCCAGAAGGAACTATCCAGGCTAACAATATGAAAGAGAGTATTGTTAAATGGCTGTTTGAACTTAATGCAAAACAGCGTGAAGTTTTAGCGCGGCGCTTTGGTTTATTAGGCTATGAATCGGAAACGTTAGAAGAAGTAGGGCGAGAGATTGGCCTTACTAGAGAGCGTGTTCGTCAGATACAGGTTGAAGGATTGCGCCGATTAAAAGATATTTTACATAATCAAGGTCTTAGTATGGAATCTTTATTTAAGACCTAATATCTTTTCAATAGCGTTAATATTAATAAGGTGGGAGAAAAACCCACCTTTTTGTTTGTCATCAGGTGGTCACGCCACTATGAAATTTAAAATCGTTATCTGGTGTTTGGATCAACTCAGCCTCGATGTGAGCAAAATATTGGATCCTCTGCTGAATGTTTTCACTAGAAATAGCTTGCGCTAAAACTAAATAATCTTGATAGTGGCGAAATTCTGATTTGAGTAGTGAAATGTAGAATTTAGCTAAGGTTGTTTCGAGATGGGGGGCAAGTTTAGCAAAACGCTCGCAAGAGCGCGCTTCGATATAAGCGCCAATGATTAGTTTATCAATTAATGCGTTCGGTTCGTGATGACTAACGTGGCTAAATAACTGCTTAGCATAACGACCAGCACTGATACTTTGATATCTGATATCTCTTTTCGACATGATTTCCAACACTTGATAAAAATGGTGGAGTTCCTCTTTAATTAATAACACCATTTTATCAATTAAAGATTGGCTATAACTTGTGTTTTTCTTGCCTCGGAGCGATTTAGAAAGCTGATTTTTTCCTCTTAAAGTATCAATATTACCGATTTTCTTATAAGCAAAATCTTCGAAAGGTTGTAACCATTGTAATAATGTATCACCGCTCTGTTCATCAACGGCATATTTTCGCAACAGCAACATCGCACTTTGTGCAGCTTTTAGTTCACACAATAGATGATCGCATAAAATAATCGTTAAGTTTTCTGCTTGACTCGCTTTGTCTATCCATGCTTGCGGCGTTTCACAGGCTAAAAAATGGTGAATTGGATCGAGTAATTTTGCATCATATAACATAACTATTTCACCATTTCTTTTAATCGATAAATCAATTCAAGTGCCTGACGAGGTGTTAATGTGTCAGGGTTTAACTCGGCTAATGTTTCAATGGCTGGTGAAATAGTTTTTTCCACTATTGTTGATAGTTGTGAATCATCAATAGATTTATTCGCTGGCAGTGTTGAGAGTGTTTCTAGCTCGATTAATTTCTGTTTTGCTCGTTGAATAACTTTAGCGGGCACACCCGCCAATGAAGCCACGGCTAAGCCATAGCTTTTACTGGCGGCACCATCTTGTACGTTATGCATAAAAGCGATAGTGTCGTTATGCTCCATTGCATCCAGATGGATATTAAACGCACCTTCCTGTTTATCTGCCAAATTGGTTAATTCAAAATAATGAGTGGCAAATAGCGTCATGGCTTTAATCTGGCTAACTAGATTTTCCGCACAGGCCCAGGCCAGTGAAAGACCATCATAGGTTGAAGTACCGCGACCTATTTCATCCATCAACACTAGACTTTGTTCTGTCGCATTGTGCAGTATATTAGCGGTTTCTATCATTTCCACCATAAAAGTTGACCGGCCGGCAGCAAGATCATCAGAAGCACCGACCCGTGTAAAGATCCGATCAATTGGGCCAATAATCGCTTTTTCGGCCGGTACAAAGCTACCTATGTAAGCGAGCAAGGTGATGAGTGCGGCTTGACGCATATAAGTACTTTTACCGCCCATATTGGGGCCAGTAATAATTAACAAACGCCGTTGTGGCGACAGATCTAGTGGATTAGAAATAAATGGTTCACTCAGTACCCGCTCAACGACCGGATGGCGTCCAGCGACAATTTCAATACCAGGTTTCTCATTTAATATTGGACAGCGATAGTCTAAAGTTTCGGCGCGTTCTGCTAAATTATTCAGTACATCTAATTCCGCTAAAGCTTCGGCGCTTATTTGTAACGCTGACAGATGGGGCAACAAGAGATCAAACAGTTGTTCATAAAGCTGTTTCTCAATTGCTAATGCTTTACTTTTAGAAGTTAACACCTTGTCTTCATATTCTTTCAGCTCAGGGATAATATAGCGTTCGGCATTTTTTAGGGTTTGCCGACGGACATAATGGATAGGTACCCTATGACTTTGTCCGCGACTGACTTGCAGATAATAGCCATGCACCGCATTAAAACCGACTTTTAGGCTATCAATGCCTAATTTCTCTTTTTCCCGCAATTCAAGTTTTTCTAAATAATCACTGGCACCAGCGGCCAGTGCGCGCCATTCATCCAGTTCGCTATGATATCCTGCGGCAATCACGCCCCCATCCCGCACTAACACCGGTGGAGTGTCAACAATGGCCTCTTCTAATAATGTTTGCAGCGATGTAAAAGTGCTAACACGGGATTGCAAGTTTTTCACATAGGGAGATCCTATCTTATCTAATATCGCGTGAATATCGGCAAATTGTTGGAAAGCGTGACGCATACGAACTAGATCTCGAGGTCGCGCTGAACGAAGCGCTAAACGGGCTATTATTCGTTCTAAGTCACCGATTTGGCGCAGAAAAGGTTGTAATTCAAAATGATAAGCTTGCAACCCTGTTATTGCCTGTTGGCGATTTAATAATTTATCTAGCTTGCGTAACGGACTATGTAGCCAACGTTTTAGCATACGGCTACCCATAGGCGTAACACACTGATCCAGTATGGCCGCCACGGTATTATCGCTACCACCCGATAAATTTTGTGTTAATTCAAGATTACGACGGGTAGCTGCATCAAGGATAATGGTCTCTTTTTGTTGCTCCATGGTGATGCTACGGATATGGGGTAACGCGGTACGCTGCGTATCTTTGACATATTGCAGCAAACAACCTGCGGCTCGCAAAGCTAATGTTGCTTTTTCAACGCCAAAACCCATTAGATCCTGTGTACCAAATTGCAGATTCAATTGTTGTTTGGCGGTATCTAATTCGAACTCCCATAACGGGCGACGACGTAATCCTTTATTATTTTCAAATAGCGCAATATTGGTAAAATTTTCTGGATAGAGCAGTTCTGCCGGGCGGGTTCGTTGTAATTCAGCGCTGATAGTGTTGATATCAGCCATTTCACTAATAATAAAACGGCCGGAAGTAATATCTAAAGTAGCATAGCCATAACGCTGCTCTTGTTGCCAAATCGCGGCTAATAGATTGTCCTGCCGCTCTTGTAGTAATGCTTCATCAGTAACGGTTCCTGGTGTTACGATACGAACAACTTTACGTTCCACCGGGCCTTTGCTGGTAGCGGGATCACCGATTTGTTCACAGATAGCCACCGACTCGCCTAATTGGACTAATTTGGCTAAATAACTCTCTACTGCATGATGAGGTACACCAGCCATTGGAATCGGTTGCCCGGCCGATTGTCCACGCTTAGTTAATGAAATATCGAGTAATTGTGCGGCTTTTTTGGCATCATCAAAGAACAACTCATAAAAATCACCCATCCGATAAAATAACAAAATATCAGCATGTTGTGCCTTAAGCCGCAAATACTGCTGCATCATTGGGGTATGGGAAGCGAAGTTTTGGGGATTAGTCATAGTTTTTATTTTTTAACTCTTTGAGTTGTATTGTTGCCGGTAAGACTTGCTTGCTTAATGCTATTTTAATTAAATTCTAAACAATTTTCTGTATGAGGAATGAATTTTAAAAATGCATTGGCAGCTTGCTAGCTAAATCTACCCACTGATGAAAAATTTGCTTTACTATACTATGGATAAGCAATAACCAGAAGTCACAGCGTTGAAAAATAGTGCTGGAAAAATTAGCTCCAGTATAGGATCTTTAGCAGATTTATTGACTAAATCGCGAAGTGGAGTGGAAAAAACAGCGGTAACGATTTATTTAGTTACTTGCGCCACTGGAATGAATAGCCAATCATGAGAGATAACACAGCCTAAAAATTATTCTCCAGGCTGACGGAAAAAAATGACGCTAATCAATGAGCTCATTAATGGTCAGATTGTGCTCGCTGGTGAAACCATGTTTGAATTAGTGAAAGTGAAAATAATTTGTTATGCAATTGGCTTAAAATCAGTAGGAGCTAGTTAAATTAAGTTCTGCTTATGTTAGCAGACTAGGTAATAGTTTAAATTACGCTCAAAAAACCTTCTCGATGGCGGTTTTCTAATAGTTATGACGGATGAATTAGGCAAAGGCGGCCTGACAAAATGCTTAAACTAATCAGATTAGATAAGTTTTTTGCGAAAACAGATAACGCGTTCTATTTCATCAAAGCCCCAATTTTGATGGGCTTTATATGACCGTGTATTGTCAATTTCGGCATCGGAACAGAGTTCATCAAATCCCTTTGCAATTAAATCGGTGGTTATTTGACTGATTAATGCTTGAGCAATACCTTGTTGACGATATGCAGGCTTAACCCAGATACCCTCCAAAAAGGGAACCGGTTGTTTGCTACAACCATTGGCATATTGCCGTAGGGAAATTTCGGCAAAACCGACCGCCTGATGGTTAGCCAACAGAGCAATATATCCCGCATTCTGCTTGTTACTCAATATGTTATCGATATCACTAAGGTGGGCATCGCGGGCATGTTTGTCCCACAGTTGCAGACGCATAGCTGCCCAAAGCATGCGGTCGGTTTTCTGCATCTTTCTGATCATTATTGACATAGCGTTTCCTATTTTCGTAACAGTGGCAACCTTATCTTCTTGACTATATAAGAAATAAATTTAAATCATTCGTTACGACAAATTTTGAACAGCTTTATTTGCACTTTATTCTATAACAATATCATTCAATCGTGACATTTTGCTCACTAAATTGGTTTTATTCCATTTATAAAAAAAATAACTGCATATTTATTTTATATCTTGTTTTAGTTAAAATTATTTAACATTAAATTTGACAGGGATGATAATGAAAAAGTTAGTTTTAGCTTTAATTACAATGGGAATGATGAGTGGTTGTGCAACGATAGTGGGTGAAAAAACTCAGCGCGTACAAATTGATAGCAATCCGTCTGGCGCTGAATTTTCTGTCAAAGATGAAAAGGGCACAATCATTGCTCAAGGAAGAACTCCTCAGGGAATTACATTAGAAAAATCTGAGGGTAGTTATTTTGGTAAAAAGAGTTATGAAATTACTTTGACCAAGGAAGGATTAAAACCGGTTACCTTACCCTTAAAAGCGAGTGCTAATGGGTGGTATGTTGCTGGTAATCTATTTTTTGGTGGATTAATCGGTTGGTTAATTGTCGATCCATTTAATGGTGGTATGTATACACTTCATCCGGAAACGATTAACGCTACTTTATCGGACATATAATTTTAGCTAGTAGGTATAAAATAATAATTTAAGCCCAGTAGTGGGCTTATTTTATTTTGGCAGAATTGTTTTAATTAATAATATTAACCAATGGCATAAACTGTTTTCTAAACTATAAACCGTTATTTGCTATAAACGCTATTTCTCTATCATTAAAACTTATTGGTTTGTCGCATTAATCATTATTACATTTTTATCTTTAACTATCCGAGCAGCTTATTTTGTTATTGAGCAAATTTAATTGCTATTAATGCGACAAAACCGGTTAATTTTAGGATGTTTTTTTAAAATTTTGTTCGAAGAAAGCTCGGGCATCTACAGCATTTGCCTGCGATAAATCATTATGAATAATTTTGTCGGCATAATAAGCGCTAAAGCGTCCGCAATCATTACCATTAAATAAAGACTAATCGCCATGATATTCGGTAGTGATAGCAAAATTTTCAGCTAAATCTAGTCCTTCAGCTTTATGTAACTGTTCAGTTAAATGCGCAGCGCCACTATAAAAAGTATCAAGTAAGCCGCCTTTAGAATCATGGATTTTGGCTGATTGAATTTTACCCGCATTCATATCGACTTCTAGTAACACAAAATGGCCGCGAGTACTCAAGCCAAATTGATTGCTTTGCGCAATTGGAATTAAGGCTTTTACTTGCTGGTGGGGATAAGCATTTTTGATTTCATGCAGCGTCTGGGCAGCAGAACGGCCACCGGATAGTTGACTTTTTGTTTCGCTAGCGTTGGTTAAATCATGACAGGCAGAAGAGACAATATAAGTCGTGTTGTCTATTTGCTTACTGCGATAACCTGTTTGCTCTACACCGCCATTATAAAAAGGTGCTTCATGTTGCCATTGATTGCTTTTGCTAAAGATATCATCCAAAGCAAAATTTAATTTTGCTGGGGTTAATTTCTCACCAAAAGTCCCGGTTAAGTAATTGAAAAAATTACGCATCCAGGAACAAAAACCGGACTTTTCTGGTGAAGGTGGATTTCTAAACTCGGTTGGCATGCTGTGTTCAGCACCAGAGATATCAGCCCAATCACTAGATTGATTGGGATAAGTGTTTGAGATTATGGTCATAATTTGGGGTCCTTAATTAGTAATAGGATAAGTATTTTATCTTAACGCTATTGCAAAACAGCAGTGACTTATCTCTTGGCCGCGATAAGTTTGCGCTTCTACAATAATTTTCCCAATAAAACTTATTTATTACTATCAGGATTAAACCTTATTATTATGAATATCTTTTATTGCTTACCGTGATCGTTAATGCGGCTTTAATACTATTTCAAACTAAAAATAACTAGCGACTAATATATAAAAATTAATTAACCTAATTTTGTTATAAAAATATCGATTAAATAAGATAAAAAATGAAAACCGAGTTAAATGTTTTTTCATTCCGTTATTGGCCAAAATAGAAAAAAAATCAATATTTTTTAAAAAAAACTATACGACAATATATGTAATGCTATTTGTTCTTAAATAAAGGTGATCTGGTGATAATTTTTGCTACAGCATAACTTAACGAGACTGTTAGTGCTCTTTATCAAAGACAAATAGGTTAGTTATCGATGGTGAAAGAAGTAAGGAAAGAATTTTATGGCCAGGTATGAAGTTTCAGCAACGGTCGATGGCGTATCAATCAATGATTTTACTGTAATTAATCAGGCGTCGTTTCTTGAGTGTAATAAAGAGAGGATTAAACTTAGATAAGTATTTTTTTGAGCCATAAATAGATGATTGCTAACAATGTTGTTAATAGAGAAACGCTTAATACAATAATAAAGCCTATCACTTCACCTTCAAAAGGGACTTTAACATTCATTCCCCAAAAACTAGAAAAGATCATCGGTATCGTTAATAGTATGGTAATGGTTGCCAGAAACTTAAGAAATTTATTTTGATTATTTGCTACCATTGAAGCAACCGTGTTCATCATATCGGTAATTATTTTTGAGTAGGTTACGACCACTTCAATTGACTGTTTATTTTCAGTGTATACATCATCTAATAACTCCTCATCGATTTCAGCAAAATAAGAAGTTTTATAACAAGCATTGTCTTTTATTTTAATAATTCGCATAACAGCCAGATCATTGGAATGTAATGACATGGAAAAAAAGACCAAACTTCGTTGTAAATCCATTATGCTGATAACATCTTCATTTTTCGTGCTAGTTAATAATTCAATTTCTAACTTTTCAAATTTATTGATGATTAATTTTGTGATGATATTAAATTCACTCGCAATGCCATACATCAAAGCCAGCAATAGATTTATGCCAGACATATTCTTACAGTCAATATTCTCGATATATTTTAAGGCATTCACTTTATCATATGAAATAATAGTCATATTTTTTTAGTTAAAAAAATACAAATTGGGCTAATTGAGAATGCATTATCTCCGGTTTTTATTGGTGAATTAACAACAGCAAAAATAAAATTATCCCTTAAATCAATTCTCGCTCTCTCTTTATTTGCTAATGCTTTATTTATATTTTGTGTCGAGATAGCGGTTTTTTTTGCTAGCGATGCAATATCTTGATCGGTTGGATTTGCAATATGAATAATATAGCCATCATTATAATGTAATGTATTAGCCTTATCAGGGTCTTTATTATCCAAATGATAATTTGCCATAAACAATTAATCACTTTCATATCTTAATATTTTATTATGTAATTATTACTCACAATATTGAATTTATCCATGCGTGTTTTGCAGGTGACTCTGCTCGATATTATTGCCCCGTACTCACTGGCTCAGCGTTGCCAATTATCTTTGCAAAAGATCTAATGGCTGAAAAGCTATTCCCGATGGGTTATAAAAAATAATAGTAATATCACAAATTAGTTATAATCTTAGTACTAGTATGCAGATTTAATGAATTATCTTATCGATTGTTGGTGAGAAAATCTCTTTGGCAGAAATAGCTATAATATAGATATTTATAATGCAAGACTATTAAATAAAAATCCAATTGACGGGGTTGATATGAAAGAGTTAACAGCAGGCTTTTCTAGAGCTAATCATGTTGGCATTACTGTCAGTAATTTGGCTAAATCTATTGCTTTCCATGAAACTTTAACCGGTACTAAAGCGGTAAACGTTGACGAGATAAGTGGCAAGAGAATGGCGCAGACGCAAGGTTTAGATAACATCCGAATTAAGTTTGCTAATTTTCAGCTTGATAATTTGAATATCGATATCCTGGAATATGTGGTACCTGAACCTACCCGAGCTTCTTATTCCAATAACCAAATTAGCGCGATGCATCTTTGTTTTGAAGTTGATGACCTAGATGCTGCCATTAAGCGAATGAAATCGATAGGTATTGAGCCTGATGGGGAGCCCATTTTTTTTATGCCAGAAGATGGATTAAAATCAGGCTTTGGTACAGGCGTTGCGTATTTCCGTGATCCTGACGGTACTAATTTAGAAATTATTGCGCCTAAAGGGCCATTTGTGCGTAAAACATAATATTAAGAGAGACATTGTGGTGGTTCGTCGTTTTATTTCATGCTTTCGCTCCACGATCGTTCATTTATTAGCTTTTGAACCGATTTGTTATTTCAGCGCTGGTTAATTGAGTAAATTTAATCACTGTATATGTCTGTTTAAACAACTCTCAAGCATTTAACGGGTTATCTAACGATGACGTCTCTGATTTCAGACGATGCAGAATTTGCACCTAATTTTCTTAATCAACGAGTAAAACATAGCTTGCAGAAGTTAAAGATCCCGGCTCTGGTTGAAATATATGTTTAGCGAATAATATTTTTCTTTTCTTAAATGGAGCTCACTGATTACTCATAAACACATTGACTTCCCATAAGCCTATGCTAAGCCTTTAATGGTTACAATAAAATAATTTAAATAAATTGCTAATTATTTTCATGATAAGGATAGAGAGATAAAATGAAATTGATACTATCAGTACTGGCTGTTTCCATCCTGTTTTCTGCCACCTCTTTTGCTGCAAAAGAGATCACAGCTGAAGAGTCTTCTGGCTATACAAAGATCGGTGAGTTATCCGTTAAGGAGTCAGGTTTACCTATTGGGAATCATGCGCAATTATTGCAGGCAATTGATAAAAAATGCCAGGATCTCGGCGGGGTAAAAACAGATAATTGTTATTACCGCATTATTGATCAGACAGGTAATGAAACAAACTATCAAAATATTGATGTTGAAATTTTCAAAAAATAACGTTTAGATTTTATCCGCCCTAAATTAGCTAAATCTAATTACAGAGCGGATAAACATATCAAGTTATCAGCCTGCTTACTTTTTGCGGGTGAGAAACTAACCATGATAAAGAAAATCGCATTTTTGCTTATTTTATTTTGCTATTATTTTCTACTCAAATATCAGCAGAAGTGATTGTTGCGGTGGGTGCTGAACCCATCTACCCATACGGTTATTAAGATTATCCAGCTTATTAATGTGCGCCCTATGGCTATGATGATGCCGAATGGTTTGTCGACGGCGCATTTATTGGTGCAGGCCTCTGGTTTCACGGCTATGGTGACTTTCGTTGTCATATAGATAACCGTTTTGCTCCCCGTCATGGGTTAGCATGGCACATTACCTGAACGTGGTGATAAGCCTTTTAACCATTTCTGAGGCAATGAAATATGGGCAGGCCTTAATTCCCATATCAAATAAATCTTTCAAAAGGAGATAACTATGAATAAGCTGATTGTTTGTATTTTTTTATGTGTTCTGTCAGGTTGTATGGCAGATAATCATCCAAAACGGGATAATTCTCCCGCAAAACCATTGGATACACAGACCTGTATCGATGAGCTTAATGCGCCTAATAGTGCTTGTGCGCATTCTGTCGCTCCACCACTGAATTAGCAATAATTTGATAAATACGACAATATAAATGTTGATTATCTTTTAGGCTCATTAATGATTACTTAACTTTAAAGTTTTATCATGATGGTAATTGAATCATTTTGAATTCAGTTGCTAATTTTATAGCATGCTTGGTGCTGGATACCCCAAGTTTTTTGACAATATTACCCATATGAAATTTTATGGTACCTTGTTTGATCCCCAGAATTTTTGCAATGTCTTGATACGTTCTGCCAATACTAACCCAATACAAAATTTCATTTTCTCTAGGGGATAGCCCTAAAGGTTTATACTGATTCCCACCTTTTTCTATTTCATCATAAAGAGATAAAAGTTTCTGATGAGTTTTGATCAGTAATTGTTGAAATTTTTCTTTATGATTGTTGATGATATTTTTACTATTATTATCATCTGATTCTGATTCAAAAATAGATAATACCGCCAGATTGTTTAGATAATCATGGAGAATAAAAGTATGACCTTTATTAATATTATATTTTTTTGAGTGTTTGAATATTATAGGTAATTTGATCTCTGAATAATCCATTATTTTTTCATCCCAGTGAAAATCGTCCACTCTTTCTATGGCATTCATAATCACAGGATCAATAAATTGATAGCTTCCTTTAATATATAGATCAAACCATTCAATATGGTTATTTATTATTATCACATCCATTGGATTAATTTTATTCATCACCAGGTAGGCATATTTTATATCACCATACTTTATAATTTGCTCATCTAAAAAGTTTTTTATCTTACCATTTATTAAATTATTATTAAAGAAACCTTTAGCCATTTATTTTGCTCTGAAGTGAATTGTTATTAACCATATTTTATAATAATTCTAATATGTTTTTAATCCCTTATAATTTTTTTCTTTTTTCTGTGGATGCTTGATGCAAAATGTTTACTTCACCATAGTCTAATTATTTAGTCTCCTTATTAATATCGGTCTTATTTTTTGGTAAATTATTTTCATCTGAAAGAAATAATTCCTTGCTCTCTTTAACGGTATCAGGATTAAGTTCCATCATTGACAGATAACGAACCTGATAATTATTAGTCTGTTCAAGTGAAAGGATCCCTGCCGGTCAAATATCGCCGATAGGATAATTGGTTTGACTATTTTTGGCGGTGTTACCGCAGTTTGCTAGCTAAAATTTTGTTATTTGCAGCTCGGTACTTAGATCGTCAATAATAGGATTGAATTTCTAAGCTGCCTGTGTGACAGAGAACAACATGATTTATCGGCTGCGTTTGCGTTAATTCTTCTAAGCTGTCTATGTGGTAGTAAAATAGCAATGCGATCTTTTGCCCTTATTTAGCAGCAAAAGAAAAATTAGAATATAAAAAAAAGCTGAAAGAAATAAGAGAAACAACAAAAGAAGAAATTAAAATATTTTTTTTAGATCATTAATGTTAATTATGTAAATTATACGCCATCATTTTGACGATTTTTTAAATTGTTTATAAAAATAAATATTATCCAATGAAATATAATCAATGCCAAAAATAACTTAATGGAAAAATGCTTTTTTCACATCTAAATCATTTATGTGGATATTTGATGTTAGCTTAAGTTTAATATATTTAATTCAATTTCAATATCGTAACAAATTAAGTTACATGTTGATGTTTCTATTCCTTTAATATAATTTTCTGCTTTTTTAATATTATTATTATTTAAATAATAATAAGCTAAAACTGCTTTTTTATTATATTTAATGATGAGGAACAACAATGAAATGTAGACACGCAAAATATTCTGATTTGGCAAACGTAAGTAATATTCTAGCATCAGCATTTTCTGAGGAACCGGTACACAAGCTGATATTTCCAGGTCGTGACCGTGATAGTCTTATTGATGTATTACGAAATTTTTTTCGTATTTATGTTAACCTTGCAAGTAAATATGGCGGTATACTGCTTACAAAAAATAATGCTGGCGCTTTGGTCTATTTCCGACCTGAATCGATGGCAATGCCCAAAGAAGAACTGACTAAAATTGATAGTCAGCTACGCAAAGTATGTGGCTCAGACTATTCGAAAGCCATCGCGTTTATAGATGGGCTTGAGCAACATCATCCACAAACTTTTCATCATTACTATATATCTCTTCTTGCAGTAAAACGTTCTTGCCGAGGTAGAGGTTTAGTTGATGATCTGTTTAGCGAATTTAATACTATTCTTGATAAAGCCAACTTACCCTGTTACGCCGAATGTACCAAGTTTAGCACACGAACCCTAATTAGACGATGGGGGTATACTGATGCTGCCTCCCCAATTAGTATTGATGGTTTCCCTAAATTATATCCGGTTGTGCGCTATCCTCAGAACAAAGCTTATTTTTTACCTGTTGGGGGAGAAATAAGATTAAGTTTTACACTTAAGCTGATGGCATGTTTTGCGTTAATAACGCCAAGCTTTTTTACAACATTTCCAATATGGCATTTTACAGTATAAGTACTTATATTAAGTATGGTGCCTATTTCTGAATAGGTTTTTCCAATACTGCACCAGTAAAGTACTTCTGATTCACGGGGTGAAAATATAATCTTCTCGGGTTTATTTTCATTCTGATAGAGTGCAAGCAACATTTCATGAGTATAAATTAACAGTCCCTGAAGCGCATCTTTATTACTATTAATAAAAAAATTAATATCTTTTATTAAAAATTTATCTATGTATAGCGATAACAGGGCTAAGTTATTAAGGTGATCATGTAAAACAAAAGCATAACCGCTAATATTAAGCGTTTTTATTGGTTCAAAGACTTTTTTAACCGGCCATATGGAGTTAATTTTAATATTCTCATCCCAAGAAAAAGACGAAAACTGATTTAATGCTTTAATAATAACAGGATCAATGTATTGAGTTTTCTTTTCAAGATAATTACTGACAAGCTCATCAGCTAAATCACTAATGTTCATCATGTCATCGGTGTTTTTTTTATTCATCACAGCGTAGACATAGTTTACCTTGTCATGTTTAGCTAATTGTTTATCCAGATGCTGCTTGATATAATTATTTTTTTCTGTATTCGAAAAAAAAATTTTCGGCATTAAATTTTTTCCTGTTGCAAGTGATGGTGATAAGTTTTTGCTAAAATGCCTTAATGATTTTTGATATCGTTGACTTCGACTGACAGAGTATTTGATTGCTAATCACACAGGATTTTTCTGCCATAATGCCACCTAGCATATCCCGTTCTATTTGTTGCAGTTGTTTAGCAAAGCGATTGTCATTGGCTATTTTTTTGACTATGTCATCGATATTCTGTTTTTGTTAATCATTTTCCAACTTCTAAGCTGCCTATGGGGTAGTGAACCAGTTAATTTATACCTTGATGTTATCGCAAAACTTCTAAATTGCCTATGCGGCTGTGAACTATTTCGGTCAGATTATGATACAGTTTTATATCTTCTAAGCTACTTATGAAGCAGTGAACGAGGGGACGGAATTGTCGGACTTTGCACACACTTCTTAAGCTGCCTAGGTGTAGTAAAGCAAAAGTTAACACAAATGTATCGTCTTTACCTTTTTTAAGCTGCCTATTTGGCAGTGAATTGCCCTACAATTAAATAATTGGCCTGACCAGAATTTCTAAGCTAACTGTGCCACTGTGAACAGCGTGTGCTCAATATTGCAATGACTCTCGACAGCTGTTTCACTATGAGTATCGATAGGGATATTGTGAGAGAGAATCTATAGGGCAGAATCAAAGCTGAACGGCTTACTGATTTTTTCAGTGCTGATGTTCCGCTCAATACAATCACTGTTAAGGGTAAAACCTCTGTGTCCCTAAATCCAGAATGAAATTCCCGTCAGATGAAGTTCAAATTTATCAAAATGCGTGTGCTACTTTTCCATAGTGATGTAATCAGCTGAGACAACTAACTCATTCAGCCTTATTTCCTAGATGGTGTAAGCTTTACCGTTACGGAGTACAGATAAGTTCTCTGTTATTACAGGTAAATACAAAAAAAGCAGGCTCGGCGGGTGATGCATAATTTTTAAGAGTAAACACCGAGATCTCAAAACCGCTAAACTTTAATGTGCTATGCAGCGTTTAGCTATCCACATCCACGGTCATATCAATTGTTTGTTTCAGGTAAAAACTATTGCTCCTGATTGTCATCCTACAGTTCCTCCAGAATGAAATGGCTTTATCGATCCGGCAGAGGCTCTAAGGCTCTACTTTTGTATGTTCAGTCTACTACTACTTGCAGATTAATACTCGGTAACATTGAACGTCGCTGCTGCTTTTGGCACATAGCAGGCAGTCAATTTCAGGAGCTTTGAAGCAGCATTTACCTTTAGGATTGTTAAAATAATATACTGTCCCGATTTGCCCTATTTTTACCTAGTTTCAGCAAAAAACGTGGGTAGTTAAGGGAACCATTATATTAAATAGGCGCTAATTTTAAGAGATTATCTTTCTATGTCCTTTAAAGTGGCATTTCAGCAACGACCACCTACTTGTTATTAAATTTTTTTTGCAAAATACCCTGATTTTGTTGCACATAGCAAACATTAAACGGTTTGTTTGACAATATATTTTAATGATAATTAAAACATTTTAATTTTAAACTTATCCGTTGTTAGTTTAAATTTATTTGTAAACTTAAACTAATAAAAGAGATATCACCATGGCAATAATAGATAAACCAAGTAATAAAACCTATTTAATCGGTAACTGGATGCCATCAGATCAGACTACATTAGCAAATTGGATGCGTAAGATTATAGATAAAGCAGAAATTAGTCATGCTCCATTATTACCGTCTATTCAGAATTTAAAAGATTTCATTGAGTCAAATCCTAAAGCCTATATGTTTTTTAATCAAATGTTTGATAAGGCAGATAAAAAAGATCAACCTGCTGGCTTACCTCAAGTTCGTGACTATCAACATATGTTAGAATTATTCAACGTGATAATGACGCATGCTCCAGATTTTGATGAAACAGGACTGGTCGGTTTCCCTTTTAATGCTATTTTAGATTGGTCAATGGCGACAAATTCAGGATGGAGTGCCTTTTTAGATGATGAAATTAATCATCATTTAAAAGCCATGCTGAATGAATGGGCTATGTTTTTAAAATCACCTGAAAGCACCTATGTATTGAATGAGGATCCGAAACATGGGTGGTTGGGTGAAGATGCTAAAAAAGCAATGCCGACTTTTGTTAGTGATTTTAAATGTGATCCTGCAGCTGCGCACTATGGTTTTAAATCATGGGATGATTTTTTTACACGAGAGTTTCGGCAAGGCGTTCGCCCAGTCGCTGAGCCAGATAATAACAGTGTGATAATCAATGCTTGTGAATCATCCCCTTACAGATTAGCTCGCAACGTAAAATTAAGAGATAATTTTTGGATTAAAGCCCAAAATTATGCACTGCAATATATGTTGGATAACGATCCATTAGTAGATAAATTTGTTGGCGGAACTATTTATCAAGCATTTCTTAGCGCTCTTAGTTATCATCGATGGCATGCGCCTGTTTCAGGCAAGGTTATAAAAACTAAGTTAATTAATGGTAGTTATTACTCTCAAGCAATTAGTATGGGATTCGATCCAGAAGCGCCTAATAAATCGCAAGGGTATATCAATGAAGTTGCGACCAGAGCGCTGATATTTATTGAAGCTGATGAACCAAAAATTGGTCTTATGTGTTTTATGGCGGTAGGTATGGCTGAAGTATCAACCTGTGAAATTATAGTTTATGAAGGTCAACATATAACAAAAGGTCAAGAAATTGGGATGTTCCATTTTGGTGGCTCTACTCATTGCTTAATCTTTCGTCCAGAAGTTTCACTAGAATTTGATTTACATGGTCAAACACCTGGTTTAGATAGCCATAACATTCCTATTAATTCCCGTATTGCAACGGTTAAATAAAAAACTTAACTTAATAAGTCAATTATATGTTGGCTTATTAGGAGTTGCCTCAGAAAGCTGAAAAACTTATCGGTTTATTCTAACAGCGCAAGAGAAAGTGAGTCTTAAAAAAATCACTTCCTCTTGAAATTTATTAAATTACACTCGGGCCTACTTTTATAAGTTACATAATCTGCCATGCCTGCCAGATAAAATAGCAAAACAATGCCCTCGAATGTGATCATGGTATGTTGAAACGGATAATCAATGCTACTCTAGGGTTCAAATCGATGAAAACCGCTTATGCTACGATAAAGAAATTGAAGTGATTCGGGCGCAGCGTAAAGGTCAGACAGAGCCACTATGGCCATCCCCTGGATGAGGTAAGGCTGGTGAACAGCGTTTTTGAAATCTTATCCTCTGTTATTGTGCAAAAGCTCCGCCATACTCATGTTTGTAACAGTGCCAAAATAACAGCCATTCTACCATTGTTAGATTTTTGCCACAGTGCCAAAATAACAGACAGTCTACTATTGTTAGATTTTTGCAACAGTGTCGTTGATATTCGTGATGCCATCAATACTAATATTAGTACTTTTGTATATTGCTTTCTCGATAAATTTTTACCATGTAAAATAATGGAAGATACCTGCCTGGCGTTGAACAAAGACAGATAAAACGTCATAACAATATTATCAAATATGATTATTGCCAACTGGAGTAGATATCAGTGTTGTACTCAGGATCTTATGTGCAATATGCCTTTTAAACTATCAACTAGTGGAGTGGATATAAAATGAAAAAAATCTGCAGCTCAGGAAGTTATAGTTTTTTTCTTTTGTTTTTCGCATTTATCAAGTTAACTAACGCATCTGAATCTCTAGGCGAGTACTCTATAGTATTTGATGCGGGAAGTAGTAAAACCCGAGCCTATTTATACCAGTCATCAGTAGATAAAGTTACGCAAATTGCTGTATCTAAAGATAGCAAGGCGCTATCAAGTTTTATTTCCAATGTCGATAGTACCGGTAATGAAGTGATCCTACCGTTAATTAAAGAGCTCAGAAGTAAAATTTCTAACAGCGATAATAATATAGAAATCAATGTATTGGGTACCGCTGGAATGCGAAAACTTACTGATGCGCAACAAAGTGCAATTTATGGCAATGTGCGGCAAAGTATTATACAGGCAGGCTATAAGCCGGGTCAGATTCGTACGATTACTGGCGGTGAAGAGGGGGTCTTCGCTTGGGTGCATATTAATCAGCTTGCGGAGAAACTGGGAACGGATAACACACTAGGTATTATTGAAATGGGAGGTGCATCTACTCAGATCACTTTTGACACTAAAGACTCGAGCCTAGCTGGTACACATCCTATTAGACTTAAAGGTAAAATTTACTATTTATGGAGTGAGAGTCTGCTAGGTTTTGGCGCTAATTCAGTACGTTCAGCAATGAATAAAATTAATCTACAGCAAACCTGTTACCCCTTGGGTTATGAAAAATCTTTAGGCTTTAATTTTAATTTATGTGATCAAGCTTATGACAAAGTGATCCACAATGATAATATTGCTTATAGCAAACTGAAACAAACGGCTGAAATTTCTGCATTGAAAAAGACCAATTTTATTGGACTAAGTGCGCTTAATTACACGTTAGATTTTTTCGACAATCAAAAACCGGAAAAGGAAAAATTGAAAAAAAGTTTGATTGATAATTGCAAAAGTTATGATGACATTAAAATTTTGCTAGAGCGAGATCCCCAAAAGGACTATCATGAGCCGCAATTTAAATGCTCTAATGGAACATTTGTATATAACCTACTTTACGACTATTTAAAACTGGCTAATGCTACATTACAAGGAGTAAAAAAATACAATAATACTGATGTTCGCTGGACAGCAGGTTATACATTTCTATCGACCCAAACGGCAAAAAAATAAATGCAAAATATATTTTTTAAGATGAAAATCTATATCTTAGTCGATAAATAGCCTGTTTATCATTAATAAAAGCTGAATGATCGGCAACAAAATCTACGCCATCCTATTAAATAATATTACCGGACAAGGCAGACGTATTGTTCTTTCCGGTGACTGACAACAACTTAAATCTTATGAAAGTGGCGTGCCATTTAAATTAACTCTCGAACGCAGTGCCTCTGATACTGTTGTCATACGTAAGATTGTTAGACAAACCCAGCATTAAAACCGACGATTGAAGCTGTGATTGCCGGCAATATCAAACAATCCCTTGCAATGATCGCAATCATTCCAACCACTAATGTTAGTCAAAATAGAAATAGTGATTTGCCAACTTACTCAGTTATCGATCTGAAAGAAAAAGAGCTGGATGAAAAAATCACGGTAATCGTGAATTTCTAAGCTGCCTGTGTGGCAGTGAACGTACGTCTTTTATCGGTTTTGTTGGCATTAGTTTTCTAAGCTGCCTGTGTGGCAGTGAACGTACGTCTTTTATCGGTTTTATTGGCATTAGTTTTCTAAGCTGCCTGTGTGGCAGTGAACCAAGAAAAGCATTATCCATGAAAGGGACTATGGTTTCTAAGCTGCCTGTGTGGCAGTGAATGAGCTTCTACTCCTTCTCGATCTGGGGATACACTTCTAAGCTGCCTATGCGGCAGTGAACGTTTAAAGTTAGCTTTCTCTCCATTTAGGTAACTTCTAAGCTGCCTATGCGGCAGTGAACGAACGCATTTTCATAATAAAATCTCTTAAAATCTTCTAAGCTGCCTATGCGGCAGTGAACCTATGAAGGGGCTATAGTAGACATACCCTCGTCTTCTAAGCTGCCTATGCGGCAGTGAACGGTTTGGTATTAACATTTCCCTTATTTCTCAACTTCTAAGCTGCCTATGCGGCAGTGAACCTACTAGCATTTTATCTAGGATTTGTGGATTTCTTCTAAGCTGCCTATGCGGCAGTGAACCATTAAATCGTTGCCGATTGAGGCAGCAAATACTTCTAAGCTGCCTATGCGGCAGTGAACCTTTTTTAGGCGATAATATAATAGAATCAATACTTCTAAGCTGCCTATGCGGCAGTGAACTGCTCGTCGTCATGTGATGCGAGGCGGTTTTACTTCTAAGCTGCCTATGCGGCAGTGAACATTTTACGTCGTGCCTTCCTTGGCCTCAAAAACTTCTAAGCTGCCTATGCGGCAGTGAACTTTCAAAATTACCCTTGCGATTAAAGAGACAACTTCTAAGCTGCCTATGCGGCAGTGAACGTGAAATAGAAACGACCGCATTTTGATTTGTTCTTCTAAGCTGCCTATGCGGCAGTGAACTTATGTGCTCAATATTAGATTGTGTCAAAACACTTCTAAGCTGCCTATGCGGCAGTGAACATTTATATTCTGATGTATACATGGTTGATAGACTTCTAAGCTGCCTATGCGGCAGTGAACTTAGCTTTTCTGCGTGATCAGTAATATATGTTCTTCTAAGCTGCCTATGCGGCAGTGAACTTTTTGCGTGATACCAGTAGTGATTTACAGAACTTCTAAGCTGCCTATGCGGCAGTGAACATTTACTCAATGATGAAACAAGACTTGGGCTTCTTCTAAGCTGCCTATGCGGCAGTGAACTTACGCGCTTGTTCTGCATACTCTGATTTATACTTCTAAGCTGCCTATGCGGCAGTGAACGCATTTGCGATTTTGAATGTTGTTATGAAGATCTTCTAAGCTGCCTATGCGGCAGTGAACTTTATGGCTTTTTTAAATGCTGCGCAGAACATCTTCTAAGCTGCCTATGCGGCAGTGAACATTAAAACTCTTTTCTCTATTTTCGGTGATAACTTCTAAGCTGCCTATGCGGCAGTGAACAACAATACTACAATAAAAAATAAAGTTATAACAGCAAGTTAGAACAAAAATAACGGTTTGACCTAAGTTTTTATTTGCTATTATAACTTATTGATTTTGATTTATTTTTTTAAAGAGCAAAAAATATTGGGTTAAAATTCAGGTACGCTTGACACTGAACTTAATCCGTAAGTCCTAAAGATTTGGTTGTTAGTACACTCTGTGTTGTTTTTGGTGATAAATAATTTAAAATGATGTTTGTTATTGTGATTAGATAAGCTGAGGCTTTCTAATTTAATATAGGGTAAGTCCGTTGTTGTCACGACATTTTGATAACGTTTTAAGGCTTCATCAAAAGCAATATCACCACGTTTAGCACGATGTCGGGCTAAACGTTCTGCATTAGTTTTAACTTGTTTGCGGTTATAAATAGCATAGCCAGTTACTTTATGTTCAGGAACATTACGTATGGTTGTGATATGCACATAATCCATTAAACGAGCTAACCATTTAGCTAGATTAAGTTTTTTTAATTCTTTCTCTGTTTGAGCAAAAAGCCGGAGTTTACTACCCATAAAGCTAATGTTTTTCTCTTGGTTAAAATAATATTGTGGAAAAGAGAGACCGATAGAAATTTTTCCATTTTGATCTTTTATCTCAACAAAGGCTATATGTAATTGCATATAGACTGTTGACCATAATTGATAAAGAGGAAAGTCGTTTGTTTCGATTAATGTCACTTCTATATAATGCTTCATATCATTCCTTAAATGCGAATATCTGTGACATAAGCAAGTCCTTTTTTTCCTATATAAAAAGAAGAAACGCCCGCATCTTCGATCTTTTGTTCTAGATCACGTGCTTGCTCTTTAGGAATATTTAATGTGATTGCTAAACGACCACTTGCTTTAGTCAGAGATTGAACGACTTCACCTTCACCTTTCTTTTTTTCTTTTAAAATATAGGGATTTCCCCAAACTAGTTTTTTTTTGCCGGTAGTATATGTACTCATAAAGTCTTTTGGAGTAATAGATCCAGTCTTTGCAATTCCACTTATATTTCCTTGTTTAGTTAAAATATGGGTTAAATTATATTGAGCTTTTAGACGTAAAATTTGTATATATACCGCGGCGGTGTAAAAGCTAATTACTTTTTGTTTAGGAAAATCTTCTAGTGTGAATTTAATATCTTTAAATTTGTCCAGAATTTTTTCAAAGGCTTTTTTGCTCTCAGTTGGTAACTTAGTTGTTTTAATTTTCTTTAATTCTTCTAAGCGATTAATAATAACAATAGGATCAAATTCAAATATGCTTGGTGTGAATTGAAAATCATCATTTAAAATAAACTGAATAACTTCATCTAAACTAAGAAATAGAGTGCCCCATAATTGTGGCGAAAAGTCTGACTTAAACGCTGGATCATTGGATTTAATCATACCGGTAAACCAATTTGGATCTTCTCCTGACATATTTCTAATAAAAACCAATTCTTGGGTGAGGGTGGCATTATCTTTGATATCCTGCTCAGTTAATATCGATTCGATAGTTTTAAAGTAGTAATCAGGATCTTGACGAGCTTGATAGAGTTTACGTTGCTCGCCAATTAATCGATTCAATATACCTATTATTGTGTCTTTCGATATCGGACGATATTTAAAATTAGCTGTATTTTTTTTCTTTAATTCTTGTTTTAAGGCAATGAATTTACGGCCTTTTGGTTGTAGCTCTTCATTATTAGAGCCATCTAAAAATGAATTACGCCATGATGCTTCATATTCGATAATAATTTGCATAATTCACCTATTCATGGGCAGTAAAATAAACCGCATAATCATTTTGTGGCTCGATACTGGATTGCTCTGGGTGACGTTTGATCCGCATCATTTTATTACTATCGTTATAATCCACTTCAACTTCATCAACATACATATAGCCTTTAGCTTGTTTAATGCTTAGATTGCGTAATCTATCGAGGGTTTCGTTAACTAAAATATCGATAGCGGTATTGTCTAATAGAATGCCGACTTCGCCTTCGTGATAGATAGTGCCGTTACGCACATAGTTAGCATGAAAAACCGCTTTTGGCTCTCTGGTGGGGTCTAAACTTTTAATAAATTGTTGTATGTGTTGGGCAACATTTTCACCTTCACCTTGTTTAATCACCATTGATGCTCTATCAAACTTTTTATCTAAAGAGATAAATGCCAGTTGTTCGATGTTGATTGAACCATAAGCGACATATTGAGTATCGCCAAAGGTAGTTTTAGAAAAAATAGAGTTTTCTCCGCGTTTGTAGCTTTTGGTACCATCAGCCTCATTTTTTTCTTCACTTGAACTGGCATTTGACATTTGTTCAAAATTGCCATTACCCAGTTGGTCAATAAAGTCTGTGATCAATAATGGACTGGTCCTCTTGTATTGACTTGTAGGCACAACATAGCCACGGATCAAACCTGTAATCGAAGCCAAGATCTCAAGGATATTTTTGTCATTCGCATAGTGTAGGTCAAAAGATTGCTCACGGAATAGATGATGTCGAATACAGTTTTGGCTAATATATAGGGGAGTTTCTTTAAAATTAATATCTGAAATTTCTTTTCTATATTTATAACCATTTTCTTTAACTTTACCTGATAAATTGGAAAATCCGCGTAATTTAGGTAAAGTATGATTATCAACGGTTTTACCATTATCTCCTGTTAAAGAGGTGGGGCCATTCCAGTTAACCACACCATAACCATAAGCCGTGATTTTAAAATCAACACTTTTAATACCGGTTACTTTAGTCATGTTATTTTCCTTCTTTATTAATAGTTAAAATTTGCAGTTTTTGTAATGCAATTGTGCCCACAGGCTGTTTATCACAAGTGGCATAATAAATGGCTTCTGGATGACGAACATGAGTACCACCAACTTTGTTTAGATCGTCTTCGATATAACTTAAATACAGCGGATATTCTGCATCTCTCGAGTAGTTTTCTAATACTTTACATCTGGCTTGATATTTCTTAGCTGGAATACCCTTAACTGGATGAGTAACATCAATATTGCCATGTTTTTGCGCAATAAAATCCAGTAGGCCTTAGTCCTTAATGGCGGTGAGTGATTCCGTTAAATTATCAAATTCGGTTATATCGTCTAGTGGTGGTTGATAAGCATAGAAATTTTCAAATTTTGGTTGCTGATAATTATTGAGATTTAACACCGCTAACTGTATAAATCGACTGTCGCCTCGTAGTGAACTTTTGCTAATCTTGGTGTTATGTAGAGTCGTTTTGGTTTTTATGATTTTTGTCGGTTCAGTGACTTTACTATTAGTTAGCATGATACTATTTTGCAATGCTTTTGCTAAATCAGCGGTTGCAGATTTTATTCCGTAATCTGAGGTGTAAAATGTTTTATGCAATTGATAGAGTTGCGTTAGTTTAAATTGTTGGTTAGCGAGTTTATCCTGTAAGTATTCATACCAGGCTTTTGAGATTTGCAGGCTATTTAACCGGTTAAGAAAATAGGCAGATTTTCCAATACATTTTCCTTGTTTAACACTTTGGGTAATGGCAATTTGTATAATATTACCTTGTTGATTTTCACCGAAACGGTCGAGGCGGCCAATGCGTTGTAACAAGTTTTCTGGTGAGGTCATTTCACTCAACATAAAATCACAACTAATATTAAGTGATGCCTGCACAATTGGGCCACTTCTTAAAACATCATATTTGCCTGAACCCTGCTTTTTAAAACTCTCATAGACTTCGTTAAACCAATATTTTTTATCACTTCGTTTGAATTTGGAGTGAAATAATACGGCATTTTCGTGGTTTTTTTTGTGAATAAAACTGAGTTGGGCGGTTTGGGCAGTATTACTAATAACGAAAGTATTATCGGAATATTTTTTGTAGAAGGGATTGTCATCGATGGATTCATCATTGTATTCAATAAAATTGATTTGATAATTACTTTGATTAAACGAGGCCATTTCAATTACATCATTTTCATGTAACCCAATGATATTTTGTAAGTATAGATAAGGAGATGTTGCAGAGACCAATAAAGTATTTTTGTTGAATTTCTCCCGCATCCGCTTGTTGGCAATCAATTCGGCAAAGAGCAAATTGAATATTTCCATCGTCATATATTCATGGTATTCGTCGAACACAACGTGTGAGCCCATGAATGGTAATAAACTATTTACTTTGGTGTGGGTGACAATGGAATTTAAGATTTGATCAATGGTGGTAACAACGACATCACCAGAAAAATAGGCTTGTTCATCGGTTGCTTCTCCCCATGAATTGGTATATTTAAATTCGCTGGTATAAATTTCGATTTTTGCGTCGGGTAGATAGGTATCGATTAATTCTTGGAAAATCCCCTGGCATATTTGTACCCGAGGGCACACCCAGATAATTTGTTTTGCATCTTTTAATTTTGCCCATTGCAGAGCTATTTGGGTTTTACCGCAACCCGCAGGGCCAGCGAGCACGGCAATATCAGGTAAATCTGCTAATTTTTGGGCAATTTCTAACTGTTTTTGGCTGCGTTCACTAGTAGGGAATTTTGTGGCTATTTGTGTTAAATGACTTGGCAAGTTAGACAGCATTTCTTGGCTATCAATCAGTAATTCATCCAGCCGTTGTTGATGAACATAATCCAGTAGATCACTAGCGGTTAATTGAGAAATTAGGCGATCAGCGCTAATAACACAGGCACGTAATAAGTTATGGTGTGCATTTTTATTAATATTTTGTTTTAGTTTATCTATAGCGACGGAATCAGTTGTTTCATATCTTTTAAATTTAGGAAATTCTTTATCTTTAATTTGATATTCGAAGTTTTCCCGTAAGGCTGGAGTGTAGTCAAATGATAAATTCAGATTTTTTTCAATATCGTAGACATTATTATAATTTTTAGAAAGTTTAACTATATGTTTTAATAGTGATAATGTATCATTAATTAATTTTTCAAATTGTTCAGCGGTGATATTTTTTAATAAGTAACTATATGCTTTTGTCAGGCTGTCAAAATCACCATTTGGCCTATAGGGTTTAGCATGATGCCAATAAATAACATGGTGTAAGTTTTCTTTTTGATGATTATATAAACCAGTAATTTGTTGTTCTAACACGTTAAAAATTAATAAAGAAATTTCGTTGTGTCTGGGATATTTTTCAAACGTGAATTTAACATCAATATGTTGACCGTCTTCAGTAGGATCTTTTTGTTTGCCTTTTTTAACCCATTGCTGAAAAAGGAGATCTAATTTACCAATATCATGTAAACAACCAGCTAAATAAGCAACTTTTGCTAAGTTACGATGTTCATTGTTATCAACCAGTTGGTTAAATAATTGTTGTGCAATATAACCGACAGCAAAAGAGTGCTCTGCTAGAGGTTGTAATTGAGTATTGGCATAATATTCATCTTTTTTTACTTGGTTGATTGCAATATCCATAAAAACCTCTTTTTGTGTAGTATTCACCGGTACTATTCCTTGCAGATTAAATTTATTACGATTGCCAACAATCCAAAGTAGTTCGCTGCGCTGTCTTGAACGGATCCAATGACAACTTACCGCTGTATTTTTACTAACAGTTTTTCGTAATAATTTTTTTACTGCAATCAAACCATCTTCTGTGATCACCGTTTGCCAGGTATTATTCCCAATTCGATCAGCAAAGGCATCCAGTACTCGACGTGTTCGAGCCAGTGCTTTTTTTTCACATTGGCTGATAAAAGTGACATACATTGTTTTATTTTCCCGCAACCGATGATAAAGCGACGGTTTTTACTTGTTTAAACATAAAGTCCAGCGCTTTATGTTCAGTTAATTTTTGCAGTACTTGCTGACGAAATGCTTGCTCCGTCATTTTCTCTTTTGCACAAATAAATGAATAAGGCAACACGATCGCATCTTTAATTAAGTCAGCTACATCAAATACCAGTGCGCCACGGCGGGTTTTGCCATGCATAACAGCAAAACTGTGCGGGATGCCTAATACCCATAGACAACTGGCGGCTAAACCGTAAGCTAAGTAATTACCGTGATTAAGGAACTCATTAGTTTTATTGTGTGATTTATGTTGTCGGATGAAATTTTTCTGGTTGGTATTATTTGCTGCATATTTATATAAAGTTTTCGTCAATTGTGCTTCTGTTGCTAAGAGTTCTGTGGGATCCTTCGCCACTTTCGTTCGCGCATGAAATGTTTCTAGAGCTTTTTGGATTATTTTATTTTGGTAAACAAATTCTTCATTTTTCAATTCACGATCTTTTTCCCAAACTTGTTGTAAATAGTTGATCCTCTCCTGCTGAAACTGCTTAGCGGCGGCTAAACGCTTATCTTGATCAAACCAGAACTGCATCCAGCCTTGCAAATATTCTGTTGGTCGATACTCATTTTGTGGTGTTAGCCACTCGATTTCGGCACCCATAAATAAAGGAGTACCACCGCCGCCACAAAAACCGACCAGTACGCCGGCTGTGGCTAGCATTCGCATAGCGGCTTGAGTGATAGAGGTTCCTGTGCCTAATAGAATTACAGTGGTATTTGCAATGGGAATATTGTAATAGCAGTTTTCATTTTTAGCTTCCGTTAGATATAAAACTCGGCCATCCTTTTGCATTACACGACAGTGCTCTAGATAGTAGAGATTAGCTCTTTTAGAATGTAATATTGTTTTTAAGTCTGAAGGAGGCAGTTGTTCCATTTTTATTTTAAAACTCCATTTTAATAATTGTTTCCCGCAAAATGGCGCTAGCGGATTAATTGATTGCTAAGTGGTGTTTTGTTGGTTGCTATTTAGCGTCATATATTAATGAAAATTTTTTTATATTTCATGACATAGCACATAAAAATCAGCTAAATTTAGGTTAAGTAAGTTGTTGTTTGATGATATAGCTTAGTATTAACTTTATTTTCCCCTAATTAGTCATAATTAATTTATTGGTTAGTTGGGCGAGACTTTTTATTAACTAAATAAGTTATGTAAATATAGTTAATTGAAATTATAGAAATATATTATTAATTTAAAGAGCTATATATTAATTAAATGCTGCTAATCTATTATTATTTTCATTTATTATAAAATTAAAAATTTCTAATGATGATTGAATAGTTAAATAAATAGAGTTTAAACAAAAAATAAATTAAATTTGATTTTACATTGCTATTTAGTTGAAATACTAAGGTATCGCTGATAGCGATACCTAACGTTTTTTTACAAAAAATGAAATTTATTTATATTAAATATACTATTAAAAATTTAGTTGCAGAAAAATATTTGTTAATGTCTGATTATCATAATATTTTATTATAAAATTTTATAAATTGATTTCAATTAATAATTATTCAATAAAACAGACAGCGGAGCAGTAATGAAAAATTCTTACCACAAATAGAAAATAAAATGCTGATGGCGTTTGTCGCTGCTGCTGAGTCAGGTAATTTTTTACAGGCAGGGATATTATTAAATAAGTCTAAAACCACAATTAGTCGTTGGATAAATGAACTTGAGATTATATTAGGTTATACATTATTTGATAAACGCTCGAATGGTTCTGTTTTGGATATAAATAGTAATGGTAAAATTTTATTACCAAAGGTTAAAATGTTTTTGTTATCTTTGCAAAAATTAGAAAAGTTTTCTTTCGCTTTAAATAATAATAAAGATCCTGCCGCCATTAGATTAGCATTTAATCAATTGATTCCTGAAGAGGCGATTGCTGATGTAGTATTAAAATTAAAGAAGGAATTTCCCGCTGTTGAAATACATATTGTTCATGCGGATTTATTTGATGTTGAATTTACCCTTAATAGTAACAAAGCAGATTTTGTTTTAGGCTTACAATGTGTTGAGATATACAACAACATTAATGCGCAAGTTGTTGGTGATATTCAAATGATGTTAGTGGCGGATCCAACCCACCCTTTGGCAAAAGAAGAACGGGTGAATAGTTTATCTTTATCTTCTGAAACGGTTATTTATCCTTCATTACAGGGTAAGGTCGATGATGAGCGATATCATTTTCTGCCTTATGCAGAAATGATGTTAACCACTGATTATTATTCATGTGTGAAATTGGCTGAAAAAGGATTAGGAGTTACTTATATTCCTGACCATATGGCTATTAATTCTATTTTGGCAAAAAAATTAAAAGAGATAAAAGTCGACAAAAATGAAGTTAATAATATTCATTCATTGATGCTATATTACCGAGCGGATTATTGTTATTTTGCCATATCTGCCATTTTAAGCTCAGGATTAAAAGAGTGGTTTGGTTATCATTAAGTAATTAGCACCGTTTGTTATTTCATTGATTTAACGACTCGTTGCTTGGCTTTAGCGTAAAATGGCTAACATAATTAAATAAAACATAAACAAACTAGCAATGGGATATTTTTTCCCAATTCTTTACGCATATAATATGCGCTCATTCGAAAGTGTTATATCTCGTTAGGCGAGGCTCCTATACAAACACAAGTTGCTGATCTCACGACGTCGAGAGACGCCCAAGGTTAGGACAAGGCAGATCGTATTAAGGTTTGTCTCAAAGTAACTTCCTTTCATAGGATACGTTGTATAGTGCTAAAACTAAGACGATTGGGATAGTGTTCTATGCTCTTTCATCTGGTCGCCCCTATATATGAGATTTATTATAGGGTATCTATATGTTTCTATTTTTGACATTCAGCGAGCAAAGTATTTTCTTAGTTAGATTTAGCTATATCTCTCTTCTTTCTCCTATACCGATAAATTAACTGTTTATTTTATTGGGTTAAAACAGCATAAAGTGATTATCATTAATTACTAATTAGGCTGTGTATATTTAAAATATTTGTATGATGACTAGTTCATCAATTTTTATATGTCTTGAGATAAGTATCATGTTTTCTTTTATTAAAAATAAATCGACCGGTTTAATTTTTTTCAGTTTTTATATTCCCGGGACTATGGCTGTAGACGTTTATGATAAGCAAGGTAGTCGAATAGCGGTAAATGGTGAGATTGAATCTAAACTAATGAGTTCAAAAGATAAGGATCAAGATGGTAATGAAATAAAAGTAAAACTGGGTTTAGAGTTAGATAGTCAGTTTACCGATTCTGCTAGTGGTTTTGCCAAATTTGAACATGAAATAGAATTGCATGGTGGAGAAGGGGACAAAAGTAATGAATCAAAGAATAATTTGGCTTTTACCGGATTAAAATATGCTACTCACCATATCGATTATGGTCGTAATTATGGTGTGATTTATGATGTTGCTGCTTATACCGATGGATTGTCGCTTTTTGACGGTGATTTCTTTTCTGATAGTGATATTTCAACCACCAAAGAAGCAAGTAATTTGCTGACTTATCGCCAAACTGATTTTTTTAATTTGATTAAGGGACTCAATTTTGCTTTGCAATATCAAGGCAAAAATAGCCATAATGAGGAGGTTCAGCATCAAAATGGTGAGGGTTGGGGAGCTAGTGTTAATTATCACTTAACGGATAATTTGCAAGCAACCGTGGCCTATTTTTATTCCAACAGAACTCAGCAGCAACAGCAGATCCGGGCGGGTAAATCGGCGGAAATATGGGCGGTAGGTTTCAATTATGACGCTGAACCTGTCAAATTTGCCGGTTTATATTCCGAAAGCCGCAATATTCATTTCCACGAAGTCGATGATAATGTAGTGATCTTTGGTAAAGTTAATACCCTTGAGTTGCTTTCTTCCTATGCTTTTGCATCAGGCTTGGAGCCAGGAATAGCTTATTTTTATTCACGGGCTGATAAGCAAGTAGATGTGGTTAATTATCTTAATATTTTTACTAACTATAATTTTAACCATAATTTCAAAGCTTACGCTGCTTATAAAGTTAATTTATTGAGAAATAGCCAACGGGGTAACGAATTAGAGCTAGCGCGCGATAATGTTATTGGGGTAGGGATGACTTATAGTTTCTAAACTTTATCACTATTGTGAGCGAATTTTCTGTTATCTTTCATGGTAATGGTTAGTTATGTGTGTCATTAAATAACTAACGACACACATAACTAAATTTATTTTTATTAACCAATGGTTATTAATTACCGATTTCAGTGCTTGTTCTTAATTTGGTTAATTCCAGCGCTTTATTTTTAGTTAACTCAATTTTGTTAGCCATCGCGGCGATCCCCCAATAGGTTCCTTGCTGATTGTCATAAAAGCGGTTAATCGCTTCTAAGTTGAGATCGCGATATTTTATCCATGCCAATTGTGATTTTTTCAACGCAGTTTTGAATCTTGGGCTTAACTCTTTAGCGGCGATTAATAATTGATATTGCTTGTTCAATTCGTTATCCCATAACTTTAACGCATTTTGGTAACAATCAATGCTATCGAGGGTTGATACTGTTGTTGGTTTGGCTAAACATTGCTCTAACGCTTGATCGATATTATTGCTATCGGCAAGTACCAATTTACTGATAAATAACATGATAACTATGATTAATTTTTTCATGGCATCAACTCAAATGGTTTATCGGTATTAATAATATATAAGTATACAGGACAAGGTTGCTGGTTGAGATATTAATGTCGGTTGTTTATTAATATTACGATTTAGCCTGAATAAAAGAATGGTTATTTGTCAATGCTGAAATTATCGTCATTATGTAGATCGCTAATTTAGGCTGGCTAAATTACTCCTCATCGCATGGTGATGAGGAGAAAGTTAGTCAATGATATTGAGTTAGTATTAGCTATGTATATTTTGATTGTTTTCCATCTCGAAGCGTGGCGAAACGAAGCCATAGAGCGTCCAGCCTAAGAATGTCGCTAGCGCGCCCCACATAATGGCATCTTCTCCAGAAGAATATAAGGCATAAAAACTATAGGCGGCCCCAATAAAAGCAATAATATTAGCCATTTTTGCTTTCTGTGGCTCAACATTAGCCACTTTTTGTAAGATGATCATGGTGGCCATAGAAAGAATATAAGGGATAATATTAGTGACAACGGCTAGGTTAACTAATACATTAAATTGTTTGTTTAGTGATGGACTAATGGTCATCAGCGCTAAGCCAGATTGGATAATGACGATAATCAGCATACCTTTAATCGGCGCTTCTGCTTTATTGACAGCGGAGAAAACTTTTGGAAAGTAGCCAGCATCCGATGATGATTTAAATACTTGCGCAATCGTAAACTGCCAACCCAGTAGGGAACCACAACATGACATGATCATTAGCGCCATGATGACTTTACCGATAGTGGGATTAAATATTTGTGCGAAAGCTAAACTAAAGGGGGCCGTGGAGTTAGCTAAGTCTATATTAGGCACAATACCGGCTATGACATTGGTGGATACAATATAGATGGCTGCTGCGCCTAGTGTGCCGCCTAATACAGCAATAGGGACATTTTTCTCTGGGTTATCAACAGCTTCACTATTTGCACAAGCCGATTCCATGCCGAGAAATGCCCATAATGTCATGGCAATTGAGGAGCCAACGGCCTGAAAAAATGGAAAATTATGTGGGTTCCAGGAGTTGATATATAGGTCGGCTTTGAACCAGTACCAGCCAATAATGGAGATCCCCATAACTGGAATAATAACCCCTTAAACGGTGATACTACTTATCTGACCCGTGATGTGAGCACCACCAAAGTTAGCAACAGTACAGATCCATAATACGGCGATGGTAGCGATACAAATAAGTAATGGGCTTAAGCTTACCCCGAATAGTTCTGCTCCATAACCAACTGCAGAGATAGCAATCGCGACATTAGCAATTAATAGTGAGATCCCATAGGTGTAGTTAGCCATAAAGTTGCCGGATTTACCGAAGGTATATTCAGCGTAACCACCCATCCCGCCACTGCGGCGGCTGTACATGCCACACTTTGAGAAAGCGTAAGCCAGGGCCATTGAGCCGACAGCGGTAACGATCCATGAGAGGATCGATATGGTACCAACTTCTGCTAACTTGGTCGGTAACATAATAATACCTGAGCCCATCATATTAACCGTAGTCAATATGGTTAGCTGTAGCACACTCATTTTATTTTTAGATACCTGCATTTTTTTCTCTCTTAACTCTTGAGAAATCTTAGTTATTTAATTGGTAAAGATTTACGGTTTGTGAAGATATACATGACTATTTAATGGCATAACCATAAGCACGGATGCGGCCATCAGCATCAGTTTGCAGATATACGCCTTGTAGTTCAGGTGAAAAACCTGGGAACTGATTGATCCCGTCTTCTAACGCCAGAAAATAGTTTTGCACCGCACCGCCCCAGACTTCTCCTGGCACAACACATAGTACGCCTGGTGGGTAAGGTAGCGCGCCTTCGGCCGCAATTCGACCGGCAATGTTTTCAATCGCAATCAGTTCGATTTGGCCGCGTACAAACTGGATATTGGCTGCTTGCGGTAACATTTTAACGGCTGGAAAATGCGCTTGACGAAACATCTCTTTTTGTAGTTGTTTTACGTTCAATTTGGCATATAAGTCATGCATCTCTTGGCATAGCTGACGCAGGGTATAGTGCTGATAGCGTTGTTGGTTGCTGCGGTAGAGTGTTGGTAAAACGTCAGCTAATGGGGCGTCGATTTCCAGTAAATGTTCAAAACGGGCAATTTGGGCCACCAGATGTTGCATTTTTGCTATCGATTCTGCCGGTGTGAGTAAAAATAGAATTGAGTTTAGATCGCATTTTTCCGGGATAATGCCCTGTTCACGTAGGTAATTTGCCAGAATAGTGGCTGGTACACCAAAGCTTTCATAATTGCCAGTTTGGCTATTGATGCCGGGTGTAGTTAACATTAGTTTACATGGATCAACAAAGTACTGATTTTCCGCGTAACCATCAAATGAGTGCCAGCGTTCGCCGGGGGTAAATTTAAAGAAGCGTAAGTCATTAGCGATTTCATCGGTGTCGTAGTTATTCCAGGGGCGGTCATCGATCATTGCAGGAATAAATGGGCGGATGAGTTTACAGCAACTTAGCAATAATTTGCGCGTTTCGATACCGGTTTTTACGCAGTCCATCCATAGCCGTTTGCCACTTTCGCCGGCATGCATTTTGGCATTAACATCTAAAGCGGCAAATAGCGGGTAGAACGGGCTGGTGGAAGCGTGCATCATAAAGGCGTTATTCAAGCGTTTGTGATTGACATAACGTGGTTGCCCTTTGATATGACGGTCTTTTTTATGGATTTGAGAAGTCTGTGAGAAACCTGCTTGTTGTTTGTGAACCGATTGAGTGACCAAAATACCTGGATCATTTTCATTGAGTTCCAACAGTAATGGCGAACAGTCTTTCATCATTGGAATGAACTGTTCGTAACCCACCCAGGCGGAATCAAATAAAATATAGTCACAAAGATGGCCAATTTTATCGACAATTTGACGTGCATTGTAAATTGTTCCGTCATAGGTACCAAGTTGGATCACCGCCAGACGAAAAGGACGTTTTTGCTCTGCGTGCTCAGGCGAAGTTTTTTTGATCAGATCAAGCAGATAATCTTCATTAAAGCAGTGAGCGTCGATGCCACCGATAAAGCCAAATGGATTGCGAGCTGTTTCTAAATAGATTGGTGTAGCACCTGCTTGGATCAACGCACCATGGTGATTAGATTTATGATTGTTGCGATCAAATAACACTAAATCCCCCGGTGCCAGTAAGGCGTTTAATACCACTTTGTTGGCAGAAGAGGTGCCGTTTAAAACAAAGTAGGTTTTATCGGCATTAAACACTTTTGCGGCGTATTGTTGTGCCGTACAAGGTACACCTTCATGGATCAATAGATCGCCCATTGAAACGTCAGCATTACAGAGATCTGAACGGAACAGGTTTTCACCAAAATAGTCGACGAATAAGTTACCTAATGGATGACGCCGAAAGAATGCTCCCCCTTGATGACCTGGACAATCGAAAGCGCTGTAGCCTTGTTCGACATATTTTTTTAGCTTACCAAATAAAGGTGAGAGTAAACTTTGCTCATATTTTTGTGCCGCAGTTTCTAATTGCTTAGCATACAACTGGCTATTGTTTTTGTTGAGATCGATAACACCAGTCAGACAAGCAAGTGTATCAGCCGGAATAACTTGATTGTGATGAATGAGCGCAAAAATCGGCTGACCAAAACTTTGTTGTTTAATCGTATCAAGTCCACCTTGCTGAATATCTTCTAGCGAAATAATAATCGCCGCAACATCACTGAAGTCAGTAGCAAAGATATTAACCAAGCTACGTGAGCTATCAATATGATCACTGATATCAAAACTGGTAGCGAGTTTATATTGTTCCATTTTATTTCCTGTAAATTAAGACAATAGAATTGCGGCCAAAATGGATGGACATTTATTTTGGCGTATTTTTTATTGAAAATTGAATTAAGCTAAATTTGATTTAGATTAAAGCAATAAATCATTTTGTTAGATTAATTAATCTAAACGCGCTGATTGACAAGTATGAATAGTTAATACAATAGACATGATTTATTTAAATCAATGGCATGACTATTTGGGAATGACGATCCATACAGTAAAAACAGCAGCATGAATGTCGAAAAGGATCACCTGTGGGTGCAGAAACGTTCAAAACTAAAACATGAGCGATGGCAGAACATCATTAAATGGGTTGTTCGTCTTATATGGGGCCAAAGTCGGTTATTATTTTCAATTTTTTGCACTTCTAAAAAAGCAGTTTGTTATATGGGGTATTTTTATCAATATAAATTAATAAAAAAAATAAATAATGATGTTAATCAAAATTAGTATAAGAAGTTTTTTTAATTATTGGCTGTCACGCTTTTTATCTGAATTTATCCCTCATTTCAGATAGAATTTTATTATTAATAAACAATATTGCAATTCTTGATACGCATTTATTTGGATCGCAAACCCAATTGTACAATTTCGTTTTTTCAATGTTAAAATAACTTTTTTATCCAATTAATATTACAACATAGATCCTACCTTTATGAGCAATAAACAACGTGTCCCTACAATAGGATTTTTATCATTAGGCTGCCCAAAAAATTTGGTCGATTCTGAAAGAATTTTGACTGAATTACGCACGGATGGTTATCAAATTGTAGCCAGTTATCATGATGCTGATCTGGTTATTGTTAATACCTGCGGTTTTATCGATAGCGCAGTACAAGAATCATTGGAAGCCATTGGTGAAGCATTAAATGAAAATGGTAAAGTGATCGTAACCGGTTGTCTGGGAGCGAAAGAAGATCAGATCCGTGAAGTACATCCGAAAGTATTAGCCATCACTGGTCCGCATAGTTATGAACAGGTGTTAGCCCATGTTCATCATTATGTTCCTAAACCGCAACATAATCCTTTTTTTAGTTTAGTGCCGCAGCAAGGGATCAAGTTAACACCTAGGCATTATGCGAATTTGAAAATTTCTGAAGGCTGTAATCACCGATGTACATTTTGCATTATTCCATCAATGCGAGGTGATTTGGATAGTCGGCCTATTGGTGAGGTATTAAGTGAAGCCAAACGCTTAGTTGCCGCAGGCGTGAAAGAGTTGCTTATAATTTCACAAGATACATCAGCCTATGGCGTAGATACTAAGCATCGCGTAGGTTTTTGGCATGGCCAGCCAGTTAAAACTAGTATGGTCAGCTTGTGTGAACAGCTTGCCGCTTTAGGAATTTGGATCCGATTGCATTACGTTTATCCTTATCCTCATGTTGATGACGTGATCCCACTAATGGCACAGGGTAAAATTTTACCTTACTTAGATATTCCCCTGCAACACGCGAGTCCAACGGTGTTAAAACGGATGAAACGGCCGGGGGCAGTAGAGAAAACCTTAGAGCGTATTCGCCGTTGGCGTGAAATTTGTCCTGCATTAACCTTGCGCTCAACCTTTATTGTTGGTTTTCCAGGGGAGACTGAAGCGGATTTCCAGTTATTACTTGATTTTCTCCAACAGGCGCAGTTAGATCGAGTTGGTTGTTTTAAATATAGCCCCATTGATGGCGCGCAGGCTAATGCATTACCTGATCAAGTTCCAGAAGAAATAAAAGAGGCGCGTTATCACCGTTTTATGCAGGTTCAGCAGCAAATTTCTCAGCAGCGCTTGCTACAGAAGGTTGGTTCTAAGATCTGGATAATCATCGATGAGCTGGATGATCAGGGAGCAGTAGGGCGTAGTATGGCTGATGCACCTGAAATTGATGGTGTCGTTTACCTTAATGGCGAATTTAATGTTAAACCGGGGGATATCGTTCAGGTATACGTTGAACATGCTGACGAATATGATCTATGGGCCACGAGACATATCCATTAATGTGAATCAAATCTATAAAGTATGATAGGGTTTTTATTTTTGCCTACTAATATGCCTTATTAACAAAATTACTGTTTTTTTTTGAATTTTGTCCTATTTTAAATTCTTGTGTTAAAATTAATCTGTTCATTGTTTAGTTAATTATACTAAACAGTGAACATTTTTATTTTTGAGCCTGCATCTTGTATCGAAGATTATCTTATTGTATTTCTAAGGACAATAAATCATGATTATTCGTTTATCTAAAGCGTTGGCTGTATGTGCGGTGGCGTTATATACATCGTTAGTGGTTATCGGTAATATTACCGACTATGACACCAATTTTGCCTTAATTCGTCATGTTCTTTTGATGGATACTATCTTTCCTGAGGCCACCATTAAGTACCGTGCGATTGAGTCTCCAACTGCCCATCATGTTAGTTATGTCATTCTCATTATTCTGCAAACATTAACAGCAATACTTTGCTGGATTGGTGGCATTAGGTTATTAGCTAATTTGAAAAATACCGCGGCTAATTTTAATAGAAAGAAAAAAATTGCCATTGCTGGGTTAACCTTAGGTTTTTTGACCTGGCAAATTGTGTATATGTCATTGGGCCGAGAGTGGTTTGGTATGTGGATGTCTGAATGGAATAGTGGGGCAGAAGCGTTTCAAGTTTATACCACTATTTTGCTGGTGCTTATTTATCTTGTTCATCGCGATAGAGACCGTAATCGTGAGCGTGAGCATAATGAGATGAAGTAACCTTTTTTGTATGCCGTGAGTTGCAGCTCATCTTATTGGCAAAGTTCATTAGCATTTATAAACTTATAAATGCTAATGAACCGCTAAGTTATTGTTAGTTAAAAAATGCGTTATTCTATTTCTGAACTGAATAATGCCGGATTTTACGACGATTGCATACTAATGTTTAATTAAATGTTTTTAAAATAATTTATTAAATATATCGATGATATCAGCCTATCAGATATATAATAAAATATAGTTAATTTTAAAATTATTTTTCGCCGATATTAAGAGTATCTGGTTAAAAGAATGGTTATTTATTGCCTAGCAATAGGCGTAATCAAAATTTTAGTAGTACACTCTTTTTAATAAAAAAAATTAACATCGTTGGGGGTTAATGTTCATAAATGGTATCCATTTTAAAATAATTAAATATTGAATTAAATAAGTAGGCTGAAATTATAATTGAATTTTTGCGGCAAAATTTATTGTAACTTGTGAGATATGCAAAATATTAATAAGTGGATGCTGATTTTTGTTTATTTAATTAACTTTCATTAAAATGACAATAGGCATATTCTTAAAGTCATGCTTTTATAGTATCTGAATTATCTTAAATAATATATTTAGGTATAGATGTTAAAATATATGTTAGATTATGTATTTTTTTGATTGCAATTTGATTATTTTTAGGTAATATATTGCTTATTACAATGATTATTAATTAACATGATAGGGCTCTGTTTTTAAAATGGAATAATTATTTGGCGGCGAATTTATTAGCGATAATTTTATTACTCAAGATTGAGCATTTTTGCTTTACCTATATTTATACCGGCCTAGCTAGGTATTATTTTTTGCATAACATAAATTACAACTCCAGTTTTTAATTTTTATTATAAATTGATGTATCTCAGTATACTGCTGCGTCATTTAAATATTTCATTATGAGTTTGAAATATATCATTTGTTTTATTAGGAATATATACATGAAAAATAATCTTACCTGCTATTTTATTGGCATATTGTTAATTTTATTTTGTAATTTAGTTTTCTCTGCACCAAGCGGAACTATCAGTTTTGAAGGAAAAATTATAGAGAGCCCGTGTGTGCTGTCTTTATCCCAATCTTCTGCAAATTCTTTAACTGTCCAGATGGGTGTTTTTATGAAGGATAAAGTACCTACTGTGCGTGGCCAAAAAATTCCTGGCAGTGAAAAAGAGATAGAAATCAAGCTAGACAAATGCCCTAATGGAAGTGGTTATTCGATTTATCCTAAAATAAAAATGACGGCACCTAATGATAAATTTCATGACAAATTAATAAAGTTAGATGAATCAGGGGCACAAGGCATCGCTATCGGTCTTTATGATTTAAATGGTAAGTTATTAGATATAACAAAGCAATATGAGCATCATGCTCCTTTCGATAATAGCAATCCATTTATTATCAAGTTAAAGGCAGCTTATATTGCTAATGGGCAAAAAGTTAAAGCCGGTCAAGCAAATGCTACGGTGAATTTTGAGATCCTTTATAAATAAAAATTGATAATTGAATTTCTAGATATTTTTCCTAGTCATAGAAAGAATTCTTTATATTTATGACTAATGTTCGAGTAATAATAATGAGAAGCAGAATAATAAAGTTTTCAATACTTTATATACTATTATTTTTTATATTTGAAGCTTATGCAAATGTGACAATTAATGGAACACGCGTTATTTATGAAGGAAATAAAAGGGAAGCTTCAATTCTGGTAACAAATCATGATGAGAATAGGCCTTATTTAATTCAATCTTTCATCAGTGTTGATGCAAATGGCAAAAAAGCACCGTTTGTTGTTACCCCACCTTTGTTTCGTTTAGACGCTGGCAAAGAAAATATTTTACGAATTATGCGAACAGGTGGTGACTTGCCTTTGGATAGAGAGTCTATTTTTTATCTCAATGTGAAAGCGATTCCTTCAGCCCAGGATAATATGCAAAATACTTTATTTATTACAGTAAAAACCCGCATAAAATTATTTTATCGGCCCGAAAAAATTCAAGGTGATGCAGAAGAAAGTTATAAATTATTAACCTTTCGCCGCCTTGGTAAACAATTAGAAGTTAAAAATCCAAGTAATTATTATGTGACTATTAATCAACTTAAAATTGGCAATCAAATCGTTAATTTAAATGATACAGATATGATTGCGCCACAAGAAATAGCTTATTTTAATATATCTGCTAACTCATCTAATTTAATTAGTTGGAATAGTATAAATAGTTATGGTGGTATTAGTGCAGAGATGAAAAAAAATCTACCTTAGATGAGATGGAAGGCCTTTAATGTGATTTTTTTTAATAACCCGTTAGAAAAAAAACAATTATGTTCATTTGTTTTTTTTCTAGTCACTTTGAGTTCATTGATATTTTTACCCGAAATTATTGCTCAAGATTATTTTCCATTATCTGCGTTAGAAATAAGTAACGCTGAGCAGGCAGTTATTGACTTGAGTTCATTTTCTTCACCTGGCGGCCAATTGCCAGGAACCTACAGAGTCACTGTTTTGCTTAATGGAACAGAAAAGGAGAATAAGGATATTAACTTTGTTCAGAAGAATGGAAAATTATTTGCGGCCTTAACTGTTGATGATTTAAAGCAATTAGGGGTTAAAATCACAGCTTTTCCTGCATTGATGAAGCTACCTGCCAACCAAATTTTGTATAATATTGAGGATTATATTCCCTACTCCACAATATTATTCGATTTTCATCAACAACGCCTGGAAATTAATATTCCGCAAGCCGTTATGGATAATATAGCCAGAGATACTGTGCCATCCGATTTATGGCAACAAGGGGAATCGGCTTTTTTAATCAGTTATGATTTTAGTGGTTCACATAATCATAATTACAATATAACGAGTCAAAATTATTATTTAAATTTACACAATGGAATTAATATCGGCGCTTGGCGTTTTCGAAATCAATTAGTTTATAATTATGATTCGCAAACAGGTAAAAATAATTTATCCTCTGTTAATAGTTATATTCAACGAGATATTCATAAATTAAAAAGCCAAATTATTTTGGGTGAAACATTTACTAATAATGATGTTTTTGAAAGTATAAAATTTATTGGCGCATCAATTATCTCAGATGACTTAATGTTACCAAGTAGTCAACGTGATTTTGCGCCAGTTATTAGAGGAATAGCGCAAACAAACGCGCGAGTTACAGTGCGGCAAAATAATTATATTATTTATGAAAATTATGTTCCACCTGGTCCTTTTGAGATTTCCGATCTTTATGCAATATACGGTTCGGGTAATTTGCATGTTACCATTACTGAAGATAATGGCAAACAAACAAAATTTATTCAGCCATTTTCATCCGTGCCCATTATGCAACGAGAGGGTAAATTAAAGTATCAATTTACTCTGGGACGTTATGCTAGTTCGAGAAAAAATCTTTATAAACCCTATTTTAGCGAATTAGTCTCAATATATGGGGTTTCTAATCGATTAAGTTTATTATCGGGTATCCAAGCAGCTGAAAATTATTTATCGCTTTCGCTGGGTCTGGGATTAGGGTTAGATAATTTTGGTGCTATTTTTTTTAATGCGGTATTTGCTGATGCGAAGCTGCCGAATAATAGACGTAAAAAAGGGCAGTCTTATAAAATTCAATATGAGAAAAGTATTGATGAAATAGGAACATCATTTAATTTTTCTGGAAATTTTTATACTAGCCCTGAATATTATTCTTTTCCAGAAGTAAATAGACCTTTAAGAAAACAGGATACTGCAAATGGACAAAATAAACTTAGCCAATTTCAGTTTACACTCAATCAAAATATGGAGGACTTTGGTAATTTTTATTTTTCTGCTTATTGGCAGAATTATCGCCGAAAAAAAGGCACTACTCAATCATTGTCTGCCGGCTACAATATTAATATTGCTGATATTACCTTTGGAATAAATTTATTTTTTAATAATAATGATGAATCTACTGAAAATAAAGATAAGCAAATTGCATTTAATGTTTCTGTACCCTTCAGTAAATGGTTACCTAGTGGTTGGATCACATATAATATTAATAATAATACAATAAATGGGCAGCAATTAGCCATTAATGGCAGTTTATTAGGTAATGATGAATTATTATATAATGTTCGATTAGATAATAATTATACTAGTTTAAAAGAATTAGGTGGTGGTATTTCTTTGAATTATAGCAATAACCTGGCTCGTATGAATGTAGGGTATAATTATAACAATAACGAACGTTCTTTTAATTATGGGCTTTCAGGTGGCATGATTGTTCATCGGAATGGGATTGTTTTTTCTCAACCATTAGGGGAAACGGTCATATTAGTTAAAGCTGATGGGGCGATGGAAACCAAAATATTAAATCATCGTGGTGTTAAAACTGATGCACGCGGTTATGCGGTGATCCCCTATAGCGAACCGTATAATTATAACTATATTACCATTGATACTGAATCATTAGCCAATGGAGTGGATATTGATAATCCGGTGCAAAAAGTGGTACCAACCAGAGGGGCGGTTGCAACGGTTAATTTTCATGTGCGTCGTGGTAATCGTATATTGGTCAAATTATCGCAAAATAATAAGCCAGTCCCTTTTGGCGCGATTGCCACATTAATTGATGGTGATAGCCATGGCATTGTTGGTGATGATGGAGAATTATATTTAAATGCAGTACCTGATTTAGCCAACATAAAAGTTCAATGGGGAAAAAATGAACAGCAACAGTGTTACGTCAAATTAGATCTTTCTAAACTAGCAAAAGAATTAGATATATTAGAAATCGATGCTGATTGTTATATAGATAAACATTTTTCCGTATAAATTATAATAGGAATTATATGTCATTTAAATTTAAGATATATTTATTGTTAATTTTTATTTTAATTCAAAGTTATATATCATTTGCTATTGCGGGAAAATGTTCAGCTGATATCACAGAACAAAATATCGTATTTGATGAATTATCAGTTCATTATGATAATACCCATTTCCCCTATAAAGTAAGAAAAATTGGCAGTGAAATTAAGATTAATTGCCAGCAGAAAGGTGATAACTATGTCTATGTTAAATCTATTGAAGGAATAAAATCAGTCAATGGGTATTATTTCAATACAAATCTTAACGGTGTGAAATTGCGCTGGAAGCTTGAACGAAAAGGATCTGGAGCAAAAAAAATGGAATTAAATGGTTATAGAAGGATTGATGAAGGTAATAAAAAAATATTTATTGGTCGTTTTACTATAATTATTTATCCTGATTTTCAAGCTGGAGAAGTGAATCCCATAAAAATAACGCTTGCTCACCGCGATGGAAACCAGGATACGGGAGAAACATTATTTACTTATCATATTCCTAAATTTAAAATTAAGGAACAGTCATGCAAAATAAAAACACCAAAATTAAATGTTCAGATGGGGACAGTATTTAAAAATAATTTTAAAGGTAAAGGAAGTACCACCGGAGAGCGGAATTTTAATATTGATGTAAACTGTAAAGGTGTTAACCAAGCTTATATTACCTGGCAGGGGGGAGATTCAAATGGTGTTATACCAGCGGATAAAAATTCCTCAGCAACTGGGGTTGGGATTCAGATTTTTGCGAAGAATACACCTATAATATTTAATAAAAAACTGGATATAGATTTTTTTAAACAATTGACTTATAGTGCAAAATATTATCAGACTGGGAATAGTATTTCTGCTGGAACGGTTAATGCAACAGCAACATTTACTATTGATTATAAATAAAATAATTTGTTATTAAGGATATTAATATATGATTACCGATAAGATATGCTGATTATTTAATTTTTTAGCGTTTATTCTATTTGTTTATTCATTTAACTGTCATTCTGACTTCACGTTACTTTGATTAAACAGTAACATTTTTATTTTTACCTATATTAATAATGTTTATTATTTTACAATAATAACATTTTTAACCAGTCATTAACGCTCAACCTATTAATAGTTTAACAATTGTATTGTTAGCGCTGTCACAAAAAAATATTTCTTTTTTTATTTTTAACCACTCATTGAATTTATTTAACCGTTTACTTAGAAAAAATCAACTTCTTCCTCTTCCGTTTTATTATAATCATCATGGCAAAGGATGTTTTTAAACTGCCATGAATTAAAAAATAGATGCTGAAAATAGTCAATAAAAGTTATTCCCATATGACATGTTTATTTCACCTAGGAAGAGTTTCTTAAATGAATAAGAATAATATATTAAGGCATATCCCTTGGTTAATATTAGGGATCATTGGTGCTATTTGTTTAGGTGTGGTTGCCCTTAGACGTGGAGAGCACATTAGTGCTTTATGGATCATTGTTGCTGCCATTGCCGTTTATTTAATTTCGTACCGCTATTACAGTTTATATATTGGCAAAAAAGTATTGCAGCTTGACCCAACCCGTTCCACACCCGCCGTCCTGAATAATGATGGCTTAAATTATGTACCAACCAATCGCAATGTGTTATTTGGCCATCATTTTGCCGCCATTGCCGGCGCCGGCCCATTAGTCGGGCCGGTATTGGCGGCCCAGGTTGGTTATTTGCCAGGTACACTATGGCTGTTGGCAGGTGTCGTGCTCGCCGGGGCGGTGCAGGATTTTATGGTGTTATTTATTTCATCGCGCCGCAATGCGATTTCTTTAGGCGAAATCGTAAAAAAAGAGATGGGGGTAGTACCAGGTTCAATTGCATTATTCGGCTGCTTTTTGATTATGATTATCATATTAGCCGTATTAGCGTTAATTGTTATAAAAGCATTGGCTGAAAGTCCATGGGGAGTTTTTACCGTTTGTTCAACGGTACCAATTGCGCTTTTTATGGGTATTTATATGCGCTATATTCGGCCAGGCTGTGTTGCTGAGGTCTCGATTATCGGTATTACTCTGTTGATTGTGGCAATTTGGTTTGGTGGTATTATTGCTCATGATCCTTATTGGGGACGTGCGTTAACCTTTAAAGATACGACCATTACGTATGTCTTAATTGGTTATGCTTTTGTTTCAGCGCTATTGCCGGTGTGGTTGATTTTAGCGCCACGAGATTATTTGGCGACCTTTTTGAAAATAGGTGTCATCGTTGGTTTAGCAATTGGCATTATCATTCTTAACCCAGCTTTAAAAATGCCGGCTGTAACCCAATTTGTCGATGGAAGCGGGCCAGTTTGGAAAGGAACATTATTTCCATTTCTGTTTATTACTATTGCGTGTGGGGCCGTGTCTGGTTTTCATGCGTTAATTGCGTCGGGAACAACGCCTAAATTATTGGCAAATGAAACCGATGCTCGCTACATCGGTTATGGCGCTATGTTGATGGAGTCATTTGTGGCTATCATGGCGCTAGTTGCTGCTTCTATCATTGAACCTGGTCTCTATTTTGCAATGAATACCCCTCCGGCCGCATTAGGATTTACCATGCCTAATTTGCATCAATTAGGCAGCTCCGATGCAGCTATGATTATGGCACAATTGAAAGCAGTTACCGTACATGCTGCAGCAACTGTCAGTTCTTGGGGATTTATTATTTCGCCAGAGCAAATCTTGCAAACGGCTAAAGATATCGGTGAACCTTCTGTTTTGAATCGTGCCGGTGGCGCGCCTACGCTTGCGGTAGGTATTGCTTATGTATTTCAGCAAATTATCCCTGCTGCTGATCTGGGATTTTGGTATCACTTTGGTATTCTTTTCGAAGCTTTATTTATTTTGACCGCTTTGGATGCCGGCACACGTTCTGGTCGATTTATGTTACAAGATCTTTTGGCTAATTTTATCCCGGCGCTGAAAAAAACAGATTCATTAGTAGCTGGTATTATTGCTACTGCCGGTTGTGTTGGTTTATGGGGTTACCTGCTTTATCAAGGGGTTGTTGATCCTTTAGGTGGTGTTAAAAGTTTATGGCCATTATTTGGTATCTCCAATCAGATGTTGGCAGCGATTGCGTTAGTTTTAAGCAGTGTTATTTTGATTAAAATGAAGCGTACTAAGTTTATTTGGGTAACACTTGTTCCAGCAATATGGTTATTAATATGTACTACATGGGCGTTGGGTTTGAAATTATTTAGCGCTGATCCTCAGTTGGAAGGCTTTATCTATTTGGCTCATTCATACCAAGCAAAAATAGCAACCGCTGCCACTGCTACAACGGCGCAAAAACTGTCTGATATGCATCATATTGTGATCAATAATTATACTAATGCAGGATTAAGTATTTTATTCTTGCTCGTGGTGTATAGCATTATTTTTTATGGGCTTAAAATAGCGATAAAAGCAGGAAGAACAGCTAGACGTTCAGATATGGAAACACCTTATGTTACTGTCGCTGAAAGCGATATTAAAATTTCCTCCTCACATTAATTAGTATTATTTTTCCCCACAAAATAGGTTATCACTTAGGTGGGAGTTTTTTGAGGTAATAAATATGTTTAATAATCTTGCACAAGCAGGCAAATATTTGGGACAGGCGGCACTTATGCTAATCGGTATTCCTGACTATGATAATTATGTTCAGCATATGCGTCATAATCATCCTGAGCAGCCTATTATGAGCTATGAAGAATTTTTTCGGCAACGTCAGGCAGCGCGTTATGCTGGTAGTGATAAAGGGGGTTTTCGCTGTTGCTAGCGATTATTCAATGGATAGGATAACTGAGGCTTAGCATGACACCAATATCAGTAACAATATTGACATGATTTTTAGGAGCAGGCAAAACGACATTACTTCGTCATATTCTCAATGTAAAGCATGGCTATAAGATTGCAGTTATTGAAAATGAATTTGGGGCAGAATCGATTGATAGTGAGCTTATCGGTGATAATGCCACTCAAATAACAACCTTAAGTAATGGTTGTATTTGTTGTAATCGCTCGAATGAATTAGAAAATACGCTATTAGATTTACTGGATGGTATAGATAAAAAACGATTGGTTTTTGATCGCCTGGTTATTGAATGTACTGGAATGGCTGATCCAGGCCCTATTACTCAAACTTTCTTTTCGCACCAAGTTTTTTGTCAACGTTTTGTTTTAGATGGCATTATTGCTGTTGTGGATGCAGTACATGCTGAAAAACAACTGAATCAATTTATTATTGCTCAAATTCAGATTGGTTATGCGGATTGTATTTTGCTGACTAAAACTGATGTTCAATCAAATAATAGCGCATTGATAGCGCGTTTACAGCGTATTAATGCCCGAGCCGCTATTTATCCAGTCACCCATGGTGATATAGCTATAGCACCCTTATTTAATTTAAATGGATTTATGCTTAGCGATAACTTAACCATTGCAAAACCAGTTTTTCGCTTTATGTCTAGCACACAAAATGCTATTCAATCGATTGTAGTCTATCTTGATCAATTGGTTGAATTGTCGAAATTATCAAAAATGATGGAGACCTTATTATGTCACTATGCTGATAATCTTTTACGTTATAAAGGAATATTAGCGATTAAACATCAGCCTTGTCGATTAATATTTCAAGGCGTGCAGCGTTTATACAGTGCAGATTGGGATCGTGAATGGCAAGCAGGCGAGACGCGTCAAGGTGTAATGGTTTTTATTGGTTTACATTTACCGGAAGAGGAAATACGACAACAATTTGCATTATTAACAGAAAGCGTTAGTTGATCAGTTTTTTGTGGCTACCTTGGTTGCTTAAAGACAACTAAGGTAGCAATGGTATTAGATATCGAGCCGCTTAGTTTGCCAACGCTTAGAGCGCCAACGCCAGGCATTGGTTAGACCGCGTAGCCATTCATCACATAGGAATCCAAGCCAGATCCCTAATAACCCCATTCCCATTTTTAAACCTAAAAAATAGCTAATTGGCAGCGCAATACCCCACATAGAAATAAGTGCGGTGCAGAAGGGGAAACGGGCATCACCAGCAGCACGTAAGGCATTCACCATGACAATATTCAGTGTTCTGCCAGGCTCTAGGAAAACAGAGAGTAAGAACAGCGGAAGTAATAATTTTATAATATTTTGATCTTCAGTGATTGCATCCAATAGTGGTATACGAAATAACCAGAAACAAAAGACAATACCAATGGTAATAAAAAATCCCCATTGCAAGCTTTTCAATCCTCTCTGGTAGGCATCCTCAAAGCGCTTGGCGCCGACTAAATGACCCACCATGATCTCATTACCAATACTAAGGGAAATACCAAACAACATAATAAATAGTGAAAGTTGGAAATAGAGAGTTTGAGCAGCAAGAGAGGTTTCTCCCATTAAACCGATGAAAGCAGAAGCGACCATATAGTGTAAAATCCAGACTAAATTTTCGCCTGCTGATGGTAGTCCGATATGTAATATTTTATTCAACATACTTTTTGACCAGCGGAACAGTAAAGTGGGAACAAATTTGATCCTCAGGCCACTAAACAGTAAGAAGAAAAGTAATACAATAGCGATTATGCGTCCGATAGCAGTAGACCAGGCAACGCCGGTTAAACCATATTGAGGTAAGCCAAAAAAACCATATAAAACAATCATATTGCCGAAGATGGTGATTAGATTAGCAATAAATGTTACCCACATTGCCGGTTGTGATCTGCCATAAACACGTAAGCAAGCCGCTAATATAATAGAAATTGCTTCTGGTATTAAACATAAACCAAGAATATGTAAGTAAGCATAACCATAATCAAGTAAATGTGCTGGTGTATTCATGATCCCGAGGATCTTATAGCCAAACAGTAGAATAATGACAGCACTTAGAAAACCTAATAGGAAGTTAAAAGCAATCGAGATATGAATGGCTTGACTGGCCTTTTCTTTTTTACCTGCACCTAAATATTGGGCGATAACAACGCTGCATCCTACACTGATAAAGTTAAATATGGTGATAAAAAGATCAAAAACTTGGTTGCCTACGCCCATTGCAGCCAGATAAGCTGTGGAGACGTGGCTAACCATATAAGTATTGATAAGTAATGTCGCAAAATGGAGCAGAACATCAATAAAGATCGGCCAACTTAGCGAATAGAGCGAACGCTCGGTAACATCAGATGAATGCATTATGCACCTTTTTAAGTAAACAAAAAGCTTTTTGGCAAAATAAACAAAAAACGACTAAATATTTTACACATTTTATATATGTATGATAGATGATTAACTATTTATTATTTATTGGTATTTTTTTATTTAAATTTCGTTAGTTAAATTAATTGAATAGTTAGGCGTTTTTTCTATTTTTGTAATCTCTAATTCTATATTAATTAAATTAGATGATAAGCTTCTATTGGTAAGGATATTTTAATATTTTGTTAATTATTATTAATTTATTGCAACATCTATTTATTTGCTAGTTATCTATTAAATAAAATAAGCCTGTGGTAAATACCACAGGCTTCTGGTGCTAGCGATCAATAGTTTGGTTGATTTAACAACCTAAAATGGATTAAAAATTATTTTCGTTTTATCGTTTTAAATATTTTTGTCGTTTCAGTTATGGCAGTTTCTGCCGGTAAACGTTCCATAGAACTTGCCCCATAAAAACCGTGGCAATCAGGACAGTTTTGTAAAATATATTTGGCATCTTCAGGTGTTGCAATCGGACCGCCATGGCAAAGTACAATAATATCTTTACGAACAGATTTTGCCGCTGCCGCCCAATCGTTAATAAGCTTTACGCAATCCTCTAATGCGTGAGTTGTTTTTGCGCCAATATCACCACCCGTTGTTAATCCCATATGCGTGACGATAATATCAGCGCCAGCTTCTGTCATGTTTTTAGCATCAATAGCACTAAAAACGTAAGGGGTTGTTAATAAATCTTTTTCATGGGCTTGCCGGATCAAATCCACTTCTAACGCATATCCCATGCCCGTTTCTTCAAGGTTAGCTCGGAAATTACCATCGATCAAACCTACTGTAGGAAAATTTTGTATACCGGCAAATCCCATCATTTTTAGGGAGTCAAGGTATTGATCGAATTGGCAAAATGGGTCGGTACCATTAACACCAGCTAATACCGGAGTATTTTTAACTACGGGTAAAACTTCTTTTGCCATCTCTATAACAATATCGTTGGCATTGCCATAAGCGAGTAAACCTGCCAATGAACCTCTGCCAGCCATGCGATAGCGACCGGAGTTATAAATTACAATAAGATCGATCCCTCCTCTTTCTTCACATCTTGCTGATAAACCCGTGCCGGCACCACCCCCGATAATGGGTTGACCCTGCGAGATCATCATTTGAAATTTTTCTAATAATGATGCGCGTGTTTGTTTCATATCAATAACTCCAATTTAATTCATTAATTCTTGCTGCAATTGTATCACTTGCTGACAGAATTCTGTTGAGTTGATATGGTAAGGACTGATTATTAATTTTCTGTTAGCGGTGATCTGGTAGTTGGATTTAAACGCATCAATGAAAGCTTGGTTAGCTTGTGGTGACCAAAAAGCTCCACCCTCAATATCTAATGCGGAGAATCCTCCTGTTGGAATAATGAAAGTAACAGTGCCTTGGCATTGATTAAGTTTCTGTGCGATCCAAACTCCCATCTGATCATTTTCCTCGGCTGTAGTGCGCATTAAGGTAACTTGACTGTTATGATGATAAAAATGGCGATCTTTATATTTTTCAGGGATCGTTGCTGGGCGACCAAAGTTAACCATATCTAATGCACCACAAGAGATGATACAGGGTGTTTGGGTACGTATGATTGCGCCAAAGCGATCTTCGTCACAGGCAAGTATACCGTCAAAAAGGTAATCACAAACTTCGGTGGTTGTGATATCTAGCACGCAATCTACTAATTGGCTATCAACCAGTTTTTCCATTGCTTTGCCACCACTTCCGGTGGCGTGAAAGACTAAACAATCATAATGATCAGCTAATTTTTTGGTTAACTGTTGGACACAGGGCGTTGTTACACCAAACATAGTTAGTGCCAATATTGGTTTATTATTGTCTTCAGTATCATCAGCAGAATTAAAAAGTACTGCACCTGCGATTTGGGCAGCGGCATTTTTTAGAATTTTACGGGAGATAACATTAAGGCCAGAAATATCTGTCACTGAGTACATCATGGCAATATCACTGGCACCGATATAGCCTGAAACATCACCGGATGCCATTGTTGAGACCATTAATTTAGGAATACCAACGGCAAGAGATTGCATTGCGGGTGTAATAAGCGCTGTTCCACCTGAGCCACCTAATCCAAGAATAGCTAAAACATCTTTTTGTTGTAACAGATATTTTTCAAATGCGATTGCCATCGCGGCGACAGCTTTACCTCTATCTTGGCCAAAGATAGCATCTCTTCCTATAGGATGATAGCTAGCAACAGTTTCAGCCGTAATATCAGCTTTATCATCCAAATTGTCAGCTTTAGTACTTAAATCAACAATACGTACCGCTAAGCCCGTTTTTTTTATAAGTTGGCTAACATAAAAAGTTTCGATACCTTTGGTATCGAGCGTCGCTGCAATGTAGATATATCCATGCTGTTCCTTCATCATAAATCCTTGATTGTTTGCTGACTTGGATGGGAGTATTATAGGCACATTAAAAGTAAGCTATCATTTGTGCTTTGTATAAATTGAGATATTAGTCTCAATTTATTTTTAATTCTTTAGCGTTATATTGTTTCTTAATGCAGTACATTCTAATTATAAAAGTTATCGTAAAGGTGACGTTTAAATCCATTTTGGTTAAAAATAAAGGATAAATTTTATGACGTCAATTGATCTTATTTCACAATACACAGGTACTAGAAAACGGACTTTTAACCGATTAATTTCTACTGCATTGAGCTTGTTTGAAGACGGGAAATTGCCTTCTGTTTCTGAAGTTGCATCTCATGCTCATGTTTCGAGAGCGACCGCTTATCGTTATTTTCCAACTCATAGCGATCTAGTTTCTGCCATTGTGAGTGAAAGCTTAGGGCCTATTTTAACCTGGTTGCCTGATAGCCAAAAAACGGAAGAACGGATCCAAGAATTATTGTTATTTGCCTATCCGCGTATGTTTCAATATGAAGGAGCGCTTAGAGCAGCATTGCAAGTTTCTTTGCAGCAATGGGCGGCAGCTCGTTCATCGACAATTAAGGCAGAGAAACGGTTAGTTCGTGGACATCGGAAAGATACTTTGGCGATGATAGTTGAACCGATGAAGGATGACTTTTCGCCAGAAATTATTGAGAGAGTAAAAAGAGCATTTTCGCTTATTTATGGTTCTGAAGTCTTTTTGGTAATGAAAGATATTTGGCATATGGATAATGCAGAGGTAATAGAAATTAACCAATGGATAGCAAAAGCCATTTATAATCAAGCCATAAAAGATAATGAAAAAAAGCAATAGGCCTGTTTATTATCCGATAATATATTTAGTATATCCTGGCTTTAAAGTAAAAATGAATATCAATAATAAAATGGAGTCGTGTGATTAGTGGATAAGATATCTATTCTCGATCCACTAATCGATATAAATTACAGTTCTGGCAGATTACGGCCGTAATAGATTTCTTGCATCTCTTTTTTTAACAGATAAGTAATCCGTTTTTTTTCCTCAGGGGCAAGTTGTTCTGCGGTCGTATTAAATAAATAGTTATTCAAATTAAGCTCAAAGTCTTTTAGCATCATTTTAGTATGAAAAAGATTTTCCTGATAGAGGTTAACATCTATCATATGATACTGAGACTGAAATTCTTCCGGCATATAATTTTGAATGGAGTTGATTTCGTGATCAATATAGTGTTTGATGCCGTTAACATCGCGGGTAAAACCACGAACCCGATAATCAATAGTAACAATATCTGATTCAAGTTGATGAATAAGATAGTTAAGGGTTTTTAATGGCGAAATCACGCCACAAGTGGAGACTTCGATATCTGCTCTAAAAGTACATATACCATCATCTGGATGACTTTCTGGGTAGGTGTGAACACAAATATGACTTTTATCGAGATGAGCAACGATAGAATCAGGTAATGGCCCTGGATTTTCTGTGTTGTCTACATTTTGGGGATTTATTGAATTTTCGCTGATCAAAATTGTAACGCTGGCACCTTGAGGATCATAATCTTGCCGGGCAATATTCAAGATATTGGCATCAATAATAGAGCAGGTTTCAGTTAGAATTTCAGTCAAGCGGGTTGCATTATATTGCTCATCAATATAGGCCAGATAACTATGGCGATCTGCTGTTGTTTTGGCATAACAGATATCATATATACAGAAACTTAGGCTTTTAGTTAAATTATTAAAACCATGTAATTTCAATTTTTGCAATTTATTTCACCTCCTATTGAGTAAAACTATGCTTTGTTAGCAAGTAAATCCAGTAAGTACTGTGGTAACGCGAAGCTGGCTAGATGTAATGCGGGTGTGTAATAGCGACAGATAATATCTGCTTTTTTAAAACGATCTTCTAATATTTGCAAGGGTATTTGATCTAATTTTGCTGTTTGGCTTGCCCAGGCAAAGGTCATCATTCCGCCATAGTAAGACGGTATAGCGGCTTGATAAAAACCGCAATCTTTAAAGTAAACAGAGAGTTTTTGGTGACTATTAATCACTTCATCTTGTTGCAGGAAACAAACACCATTTTGGGCCACTAAAATACCATTTTCATGCAGGCAGTTGCCACATCCTTGGTAAAAATCTGAGGTAAATAGCCCTTCTCCTGGTCCAATAGGATCGGTGCAATCAGAAATGATTAGGTCAAATTTCTGCTGGCTGGTCTTAACAAAATTGACACCATCATCAATGACCAATTTAATACGGGGATCGTTATAAGCGCCTGCATTATGATTGGGTAGATATTGGCGGCAGAATTCGACAACACTGGCATCAATTTCAACCATCGTGATGCTTTCTAAATATTGATGTCGACATACTTCACGTAACATTCCGCCATCACCACCACCAATTATCAGTACTTTTTTAGCGTGGCCATGGGCAAATAAAGGCACATGAGTCATCATTTCGTGATAAATAAATTCATCCCGTTCAGTTGTTTGTACCACACCATCAAGGGCCATAATGCGCCCCATTTCAGCATTCTCAAAAATAATCAGATCCTGGTGAGCGGTTTTATTATGGTACAGTATATTATCAATAGTAAAATATTGACCGACATTGTGGTGGAGTGTTTCAAGCCAAATTTCTTTTTTTGACATACTTGTCTTTTCCTTTCTAACAGAGTTAAAAAAGCGCAGCTAATAATTTATTTCGTTTCAATGGTAAGTAAGAAATTTCTTATCTAAATGCATGAAAGAAAGTATTTATTTTACATAGGCAAATAACGCTAAAGCATCATTGGCAAGCACCCGGCATTTCTTTTTACGGGGGATAGGGATTTTTTTTAAGTCATCATAACGCTCTTCATTTAGTTTTTCCATGGCAGGTTTGTCGTAATTACTTAGATCCCAATGATTACTCTGAGCAAAATAGAAGATTGCTCTTTCAATTTCACGATCAGGAATTTGTGTGTAACCACAATCATGCTTTAAAAATATATAAACTGCCGTTAAATCAGCAAGATTTTCTGTTTCATTGCTTGATAGGGCAGATGCTTTGGTGGAAAAAATAAACCAAAAAAACAGAGCTACATGTGAAATAAAAATAATTTTACGCATTCAGTTAGTTGTATAATTTAAATGTCAATTTATTCTATTAATACCAATAGAACGATGAAGTATACTTATTTTCAGCTAAAGCAGATAAATATATTGTCATATTACATAAAAAAATATCGGCTTGACCTTCCAGTAAGTGGAACCTCTATATTTTAGTGAATTTATCTATTTTCTACCATTTCATATTTATACCTTATCTTATTAGGGTTTAATAATAAAGGAGCAAGCTATGTTGCGTCGGGATTTTATGAAACTGGCAGCGGCGATGGGATCAGTAAGCTTATTACCAACTTGGAGTCGTGCTGCATTGTCTGCAACGCAATATCCTTGTTTACCTATTCCAGCATTATTATGGCCGGACAGCCATGGCAAAATTACCATCCGAGTTACTGAAGGTAAAACACAATTTTTACCCGCTAAATCAGCAGTAACATGGGGTTATAATGGATCCTTGTTAGGTCCAGCTATCAAGCTTAAATCAGGCCAACGTATCACTATTGATATTCACAATCAGTTATCCGAGGCTACCGCACTGCATTGGCACGGACTAAAAATTCCCGGTGAAGCTGATGGTGGACCTCATGCGGTAATTAAACCCAATGCGGTAAGAAGGGTTAATTTTGCCGTTAACCAGCCCGAGGCAACTTGTTGGTTTCATCCGCACCCTCATGGTAAAACGGGTTATCAAGTTGCCATGGGGTTGGCGGGTTTAGTATTAATTGAGGATGAACATAGCCAATCACAAAAATTGCCAAATCAATGGGGTATCGATGATATTCCCGTTATTTTGCAGGATAAACGTTTAAATCGTGCAGGGCAGATAGATTATCAGCTTGATGTAATGAGTGCTGCTGTTGGTTGGTTTGGCAACATTATGTTGACTAATGGAGTTGTATTACCTAAACATACAGCACCTAGGGGGTGGTTACGTTTACGTTTTCTTAATGGTTGTAATGCTAGAAGTTTAAATCTGGCAACCAGTGATGGGCGTAAAATGTATATTATTGCGAGTGATGGTGGACTATTAAATGAACCGGTGGCAGTTGATCAATTACCGATGATCAGCGCTGAACGTTTTGAGGTACTGATCGATGCCTCGAATGGTAAAGCGTTTGATATTGTTACATTGCCAGTTAAACAAATGGGGATGACAATAGCGCCTTTTGATCAACCCAAAGCTGTATTGCATATTGAGCCGGGATTAAATGCAAGAGCGACTTTTTTACCTGATAGTTTAGCTTCTATTGCCTCATTGCCTGATTTGACTGGTCTTAAACAGCGTCAATTGCATTTAAGGATGGATGCACGTTTAGATATGCAAGGTATGATGGCGCTCAGAAAACAGTATGGTGAACAGGCTTTGGCCGGGATGAATATGCATGGTCATAGCAATATGATGAGGGAAGATGGGGCGCATGCGATGCACAATCATCAGCAAGCGCCGATGATGAAGCAATCATTTGATCTTCTGCATGCCAATAGTATTAATGACCGTCCTTTTTTCATGACGGAGGTGGCATTTAATTTTGCAAAAGGTCAATATGAACGCTGGATCATATCCGGTCGTGGTGACATGATGTTACATCCTTTCCATATTCATGGAACTCAATTTAGGATCCTGACAGAGAATGGTCAACCAGTGGCTGCTCACCGACAAGGTTGGAAAGATACTGTGCGGGTTGATGGTGATATCAGTGAGGTATTGGTAAAGTTTGATCATATCGCAACCCAGGCGCATCCTTTTATGGCACATTGTCATTTGTTAGAGCATGAAGATACGGGCATGATGCTCAGTTTCTCTGTTAGCTAAGGTATTAACTCTTTTATTTATGTTGTTAATCAATATTGGATGAGGGCATTTTATCGCGTCTTTATTGCCCTTATGTTAGAATCTAAAGTTTTTACTTCCATGAATACCTAAAGTTATGAAACAAATTGTAGAAGTCATGATCTCAGAAGCGGATGTCAAACAACGTATTGATGAGATGGCAAAAGAGATTGTTGAACATTATAAATCATTGCAAGATGAGTTGGTGTTGGTTGGTCTGTTAAAAGGCTCTTTTATTTTTATGGCTGATTTATGTCGTAAAATTGATATCCCTCATGAAGTCGACTTTATGACGGTATCAAGTTATGGCAATGGCATGACTTCAAGCCGTGATGTGAAAATTATTAAGGATCTCGATGAAGATATTCGCGGCAAGCATGTTCTGATTGTTGAAGATATCATTGATTCAGGTAATACACTGAAAAAAGTCCGTCAAATCCTGAAATTACGCGGTCCTAAATCTGTCGCTATCTGTACGTTATTAGACAAACCTTCTCGACGTGAAGTAGAGGTTCCGGTTGAATGGACAGGTTTTGCTATTCAAGATGAATTTGTTGTGGGTTTTGGTATCGACTATGCACAGCAATATCGACATTTACCCTATATTGGGCATGTTATTTTACTGGACGATTAAGTGCTAGTGTTATTTATTGGCATGAAAAAATCGAACTAACGTTCGATTTTTTGTGGCGCTTATTATGCTTGGCTTAATTTAGCGATAGCTTGTCGATAGGTAATTTCAAGCTGTTCACGGCTATTAGCCGTAACATCAAGATCATTGAGTCTGCCATTCTGTATACCATAGACCCAGCCATGAATGTTGACGTTTTGGCTGCGCCGCCAGGCAGATTGTATTATTGTCGAATGACCCAGATTATAAACTTGCTCAATAACATTGAGTTCACATAAGCGATTTGCCCGTTCTTGCGGTGCAAGTTCACCTAAGATTGCGTTATGTTTAAACAAAATATCACGGACATGTAGCAGCCAGTTATTAATCAGTCCTCGTTCAGTGTTATCAATTGCGGCTTCAATACCACCACAACCATAGTGACCACAAATGATAATGTGTTCAACCTTTAGTACGTCAACAGCATATTGGATGACTGACAGGCAATTTAAATCAGTATGGATCACCAAATTAGCGACATTTCGGTGGACAAATAGATCACCAGGCGCTGCTTTTGTTAATTTTTCAGCGGGTACGCGGCTGTCAGAGCAGCCTATCCACAGAAAATGTGGATTTTGAAATTTTGCTAATTCTTTAAAAAAAGAGGGATTTTCTTTGGTTACGGATTCTGACCACTGAAGATTGTTTTCAAACAGCTGTTTAATTTTTTTCATCATAATTCACGTGGATTAGTTATGGTTAACTGCGATAATAATCATATACAACATCAATTTATTTTTTAATATTTACTCGCTGTTAGTTATAGTTTAATTGAAAAAAGATTGCTAATGGTGTGATTTATTATCATATGTGAATTAAAAATAGATAAAAAAGGTTTTTTATGACTTATGCTTTAGAGCTGCTCCAGCTTACAAAAACCTATACTGGTGGTGTGAAAGCATTAACCGGGATTGATTTACAGGTTGAGGTGGGTGATTTCTATGCCTTATTAGGACCTAATGGTGCAGGTAAATCAACGACCATAGGTATTATCAGTTCATTAGTCAATAAAACGAGCGGTAAAGTGAGAGTGTTTGGCTACGATCTAGATAAAGACGTGGTGAATGTAAAACGTCAGTTGGGTTTAGTGCCACAAGAATTCAATTTTAATCCATTTGAAACAGTAATACAGATAGTGCTGAATCAAGCGGGTTATTACGGCGTCCCGCGTTCATTAGCCTTATCTAGAGCAGAGATGTATCTGTCGCAACTGGCTTTGTGGAACAAACGTGATGAGCCTGCGCGAGACCTTTCTGGGGGTATGAAACGGCGTTTGATGATTGCTCGCGCATTAATGCATCAACCCAAACTATTAATTTTGGACGAACCCACTGCAGGAGTAGATATTGAACTGCGTCGTTCAATGTGGAGTTTTTTGAAGACCTTAAACGCGCAAGGCACCACCATTATTTTAACTACCCATTATCTGGAAGAAGCGGAAATGTTGTGTCGAAATATTGGTATTATTCAATATGGAGAATTGATTGAGAATACCAGTATGAAAAAACTACTCAATCAGTTGGAGTCAGAGACGTTTATTTTTGATCTGGCACCAAAGAGTAGGATTCCGACATTAGAGGGTTATAAATTCAGGCTGCTGGATACTTCAACCTTAGAAGTTGATGTACTTCGCGATCAAGGCCTGAATGGTTTATTTAGCCAATTCTCTGAGCAAGGGATACAGATAACCAGCATGCGTAATAAAGTAAATCGTTTGGAGGAACTATTTGTTGGTTTAATGAATAAACAGCATCCACTATCGATAAAGCAAGGAGAAAATAGATGATTCAGCTCTACTGGGTAGCGATGAAAACCATCTGGATCAAAGAAATAACCCGTTTTGCGCGAATTTGGGTACAAACCTTACTACCGCCGGTGATCACCATGTCACTCTACTTTATTATTTTTGGTAGTTTAATTGGTGCAAGAATTGGCAACATGGATGGCGTGAATTACATGCAGTTCATTGTTCCTGGTTTGATTATGATGTCGGTGATCACAAACGCTTATGCAAATGTTTGTTCCTCTTTTTTTGGGGCAAAATTCCAAAAAAGTATTGAAGAATTGTTGGTTGCACCCGTTCCTACCCATATTGTCATAATGGGTTTTGTTGGCGGTGGGGTTGCCCGAGGAGTATTGGTTGGTCTGTTGGTTACCCTGGTTTCGTTATTTTTTGTTCCATTACATATTTATTCATGGTGGATGGTAATTATTACCGTATTAATGACGGCAATTTTGTTTTCATTAGCTGGGTTAGTGAATGCGATATTTGCTAAAACATTTGATGATATTAGTATTATTCCTACCTTTGTTTTAACACCATTAACTTATTTAGGCGGTGTTTTTTATTCTTTGTCTCTTTTGCCAGAGTTTTGGCAAATGGTATCTAAACTTAATCCGATCGTCTATATGATCAGCGGATTACGTTATGGATTTCTTGGCATCAGTGATGTTGCAATATCGATTACCTTATCAGTATTAGTGATTTTTATTGTTATTTTATATGCCATAACGTGGCACTTAATTGAAAAAGGACAAGGATTAAGAACATAATTATTCACGTATAGTGTGATAAATATATAGGATCGGATTGGCGCTATTTTTTAGCGCTTCTGCTGTATTATCACTATGTTAGCCGTTATAAATTTTTAGTTTTTTCAATAGTACTTGTTGGTTTTGGCGAATGCTAAGAGCTTGCGATAGCGGGTCATGTGGTCAACCCCCATTTTTCCCTGTGTTATCGCCGCTAAGTTATTTAGATTTTAAGCATCAGCCAAATACCCGCGTTAACAAATTCATATCGCCAATAGAATTATTAGCTAAGTTACCATAAAGTCAGCCCATTTTTAGCAACCAGCAGCAATCTATCACTAAGCAATTCACCATCGGGAAAGCGTAGCTCTGGGGCAATTTCTGCTAACGGATAAAGCATAAATTCCCGTTCTTTAAGGCCATAATGGGGAATAGTTAAGTACGCTGTCTGGATAATTTGTTGACCGTATAACATAATATCCAAATCGAGAGTTCTTGGCCCCCAACGATCGCCTTTACGGATTCTACCATGCATTAATTCAATCGATTGGGTATGTTCAAGTAGGGTTGCGGGCAATAACTCAGTGTCTAATGCGATAACGGCATTGAGATAATCAGGTTGCCCTTGTGGCCCCATAGGTTTAGAGCGATAGAAGGAAGAAACAATAACCGGCTTGGTATTGGGTAATTGATGCAATTCTCTAATGGCACTTTGTGCTTGTTGTAAAGGGTCATTTAGATTGCTGCCAATGGCAATATAAACACGCTCCATCTTTAATTAACTCGGTTGTTTTTTATCGGTTTACGGTTAGTATGATTTCGGCGATGCGACCAATTACGACGATGAGTTGGTATATTACCTAACTCCGAGACCATTTCTTGTTGTAGTCTATTATTTGCTTGTTGAAACTCAGCCCACCAATGAGCCAGCTCTTCTAATTCCCGCCGCTGCTCTACGTTGGCGCGTAGTTCTAGCAAATCAAACGCAGCGCGAAATTTTGGATGTTCAAGTAGCTTATCTGCTTTTTTCCCTTGGCGCCGTGGTAGTCGCAATTGTAGCTGCCAGATATCGCGCATTATTGAAGTAAGCCGTTTAGGGATAGCGATAGAACGGCATTGCTCATCAAGGATATCATTCATTGCGATAGCAAAGGCTTCGTAATAGGGTAATCCACTTTCCTGAGAAAGCCTTTCAGCATGTTCTACCAGTGGATACCATAACATGGTGGCAAATAAGAATGCAGGATTAACACGTTTGTTATTCTTTATTCGATAATCAGTATTTTGCAGTACCTGATTAATGATAAGCTCCATCGGTGAATCATCATTGGCGGTGAAGTGTCGTTCAACTAGCGGAATTAATGATTGAAAAAGATTATAACGTTTTAATTGTTGATAGGTTTGATAACCTTGACCAGTCTGAAGTAATTTGAGCGACTCTTCAAATAGACGTGCTGATGGAATGTCTTTTAATAAATAGGCCAGTTGTGGAATAGGCTTGGCAGTTTCGGCATCGATTTGCATATTTAGTTTACAAGCAAATCGAATAGCACGCAGCATCCTAACGGGATCTTCTCGATAACGGATTTTGGGATCACCAATTAAGCGGATCATGCCATTTTTTAGATCTTCAAATCCACCAACATAATCACGTAGGGTAAAATCGTTAATTCTGTAATATAGACTATTGATGGTAAAGTCGCGACGAATGGCATCATCTTCGATGTTACCGAAAATATTATCCCTTAGTAACATACCACTTTGTGCTTGATGAGCCAGATCCTTATTATTAGTATCAGTTTGTTCATGCGAACCACGGAAAGTGGCAACTTCGATGATTTCATAACCAAACATGATATGCGCTAAACGGAAACGGCGTCCGACTAGACGACAATTACGAAATAATTTGCGAATTTGTTCCGGTGTTGCATTTGTGGTAACGTCGAAGTCTTTAGGTTTTTTACCTAACAGTAAATCTCTGACACTACCTCCGACCAGATAGGCTTCATAGCCAGCATTATTTAGACGATAAAGAACTTTCAGTGCATTATCACTGATGTCTCTTCGCGAGATAGGATGCTTATCTCGTGGAATTATGGCTATTGAAGTATTTATAGCAGAGGCGGGTGTAGATTTATCTGCTAATTGAGTACTTTTAATGGTTTTTGTACTCTGATATCTTTTTGTTAGTAAAGCTTTTACCTTAGTCTTGGACTTAGTCTCAGTCGCTGAACTATCATAAGATTTCTGTTTACTTCGATTATTTTTTTCTTCTCGTATCAATAAATTACGACAGAAATTGGCTACCCGGGTAAAAATAATACACCTCGATATCTAATGCGATTTTAGTTAAAAAAGTAAATACTAATAATTAATCATATCTTATAGGATTTTTTTTGAGAATGCCTAAGTAGGATAAAAATTGCTAATTAATCATAATTTGTAACAATTCTGCCGCTTGGTTGAATGCTATCTAGTTGCCAATGTTGTACAGCTTGGCTCAGTAATTGTTCAGTACTAAGGTCTTGCCAATTCATAATAGTTGTTTGTGATAAAAAATTTAGTGCATCAATTAAAATAGGCCTCGGATCGTTCATAGGTAGCGGCGGAGTATGATTTTGTTTAGAAAGTTTATTATGAGAACGATTTAATACTAAAGGTAAATGCACATAATCGGGTACTGGAAAAGCGAGATGGTGATAAAGAGAAATTTGTCTAACCGTTGGCGCAATGAGATCAGCGCCACGAACAACTTCGGTAATACCTTGGTCATTATCGTCAATAACGACAACAAGATTGTAAGCAAATAAATTATCTTTTCGCACAATAATGAAGTCTTCTTCCGCCAAAGCACGAGGCGCTACATAATCACCTTGTAGTTGATCATAAAAACGATAAACTGGTTTTGACTGGATTATTCTCAAAGCTGCTGCAGAAGAAGATAAACCAAGATTGCGACAATGTGCATCGTAATAACCACCGATAGCATTAATACGTTGACGTGTACAACGACAATAGTAGCAGCCATCGCACTGCTTTAGCTGCGCTAAAATGTCATGGTAAATATCATGGCGTTGTGACTGATAGATGATTTTACCATCCCAATGTAAGCCATAATGCGCTAACGTTTTTAAAATGCGTGAAGCCGCACCTGGCACGACTCTAGTTGTATCGATGTCATCAATCCGGACATACCATTTTCCTTGCTTTTTTTTGGCTTGTAGGTAGCTACCAAGCGCTGTAACTAACGAGCCAAAATGCAGATCACCTGTGGGGGACGGAGCAAAGCGTCCAATATAGGCTGGAACTTTAGTAATTATTGAATGACTCATTGATTATCAAAAGGATAAGGTACACTTTTGTGTACCTTATTTTTATGGAGTAAGATTATTGGCTAACCCGCCATCTGTTTTTCACGTAATTCAGCTAATGTTTTGCAATCAATACACAAATCAGCTGTTGGACGAGCTTCTAAGCGGCGGATGCCAATTTCAACTCCACAGCTTTCACAATAACCAAAATCTCCATCATCAATTTTTTTTATCGTCTTCTCGATTTTTTTAATCAACTTACGTTCGCGATCGCGATTGCGTAACTCAAGGCTAAATTCCTCTTCCTGTGCCGCTCTATCAACGGGATCAGGGAAATTAGCTGCTTCATCTTGCATATGACTTACAGTGCGGTCGACTTCATCTCTGAGTTGATTGCGCCATGCTTCGAGAATAGCCCTAAAATGTTTGAGTTGGGCTTCGTTCATGTATTCTTCGCCTGGCTTTTTTTGGTAGGGCTCTACCCCAGCGATGGCGAGAATGCTTAAGGACGAGGTTTTAGGTTTTTGCCCTTCTTGCATAATGCTTCTCCTACACACGCAATATTCATAAAGAACCCCACAAGGGGGAAAAACTAAGGCCGCTATAAATAACAGAACACTCTATACTTGGCAATGGTTCTTACAATTCGTTTTACTGTACCCGGGTAATGCACGTGTTCTCTGCCTATTTTGTAAGTAAAACGAATTTTGCCTAAAAGAATATAATAGCTTGGTTTATTGAATAAAGGGTATTTTTTTATCCATTGATAGCCCTTTTTCTGATATTTTAATCTGATAGCAGAGTATTTCAATACCAATATTTGTTGCTTGCCGTAAGAGAGCAGCATAATGACAATCAATATGGCTTGCAACGGACATTTTCTTTATACCACTATGAAGTACGGCAAAGAACAAAACTGCTCTTTCGCCTCGTTCAGCTATCAAGGATAGTTCACGTAAATGTTTTTGCCCTCTGATTGTAACAGCATCAGGAAAATAACCGATATTGTTTTCTAGTAAGGTGACTGATTTTACTTCAATATAGCAATTAACCTGCTGTTTTTTGGTTAGTAGAAGGTCGATGCGACTATTTTCGTCACCATATTTCACCTCTCGGCTAATGTTATCATAATCGGATAATTCCGGAATTTTATTTTCTACTACAAATTGACTAATAAGATCATTTGCTCGATGAGTATTAACACAAATCCAATCGCCAGTTTGTGTTTGCGTCAGTTCCCAACTATGTGGATATTTTCGCATAACATTGTTTGATGTTGAGTACCAAACCGTATCTCCAGGTGTTGCACAGCCTGTCATGGCGCCTGTATTGGCACAATGAATGGTTAGTAATTTACCTGATGGTGTAATAACATCAGCGAGAAAACGTTTATAACGCTTTACTAACTGGGCTGATTTTAGTGGCGGAAACCGATACATTGGTAACTACTCCAGTAGTGATAGATGCGGCTAAAGACAACAGTAATGCTACAATGTTTAGCACTATAAGTTAATAATTGTTGCTTTTAAATATAAATTGGTGGATAGATAGTGTTCATTAAATGGGATCTTGGTAATAACGGTCACTATCAGGATATAAAACTACTAGGTAGCGGATGTTGATTATTGAATTATGATAAAATCTTGTTTTAATGAGATATATGAAAAAAATATCTGTAAGTTATGATTAAGATCTTGGGCTAATAATAAACGACTAGTAAATAAAGATTAATTTTATACCATGTTTGACAAAGATAATTATGAACCTATTGGGCGCAGATCTAAGAAAAAGCCCACTGGTAAAAAATCAAAATCTCAGCAAAATAATCGCTTAGACAACTATGATTATGCATATGAAGATATTGATGACAACGAGGAAGAAGAACTAATGGCAAATAAAGACAATAAGTCTCGGCCAGCTAAAAATAATAGATGGCGTTGGTTTTGGTTGTTTGTCAAAATTGCCATCGTCTTGGCACTGTTAATTGGTGTCTATGGTATCTATTTATATCAGAAAATTAGTGAACGTCTTGATGGCAAAGTTTGGGATCTACCGGCAGCTGTTTATGGCCGAATGGTTAATCTTGAACCAGGGATGAATTACAGTAAAGAAGAGATGATCCGATTATTAGATGGCATGCAATATCGTCAGGTCAATAAAATTACTTTACCTGGTGAGTATATTGTTAAAAATAATACGATTGAGATGTTACGCCGGCCATTTTCCTTTCCTGATCAAAGAGAAGAACAGATTTTAGCTAAATTAAGTTTTGAACAAGCTCGCCTCACTAATATTACTAATATGGAAAATGGTCGTTCATTTGGTTTTTTTCGGCTTGATCCAAAACTTATCACTATGATGCAATCGGCTAACAATGAGCAACGCTTAGTTTTACCGAGAGAAGATTTCCCAGATTCTTTAGTCAAAATATTACTTGAAACCGAAGACCGGCATTTTTATGAACATGACGGAGTAAGTATTTATTCTATTGGACGTGCGGTTATTGCTAATTTAATGGCCGGGAAGACTGTTCAGGGTGGTAGTACGCTAACCCAGCAATTAGTTAAAAACTTATTTTTAAGTAATGAAAGAACGTTAATACGTAAAGCCAATGAAGCTTATATGGCGATTTTAATGGATTCTCGCTATAGCAAAGAACGTATTCTTGAACTTTATCTAAATGAAGTTTATTTAGGCCAAAGTGGCGATGAACAAATTCGGGGCTTTCCTCTTGCCAGTCTCTATTATTTTGGTCGTCCAATCGATGAGCTGAGTATTGATCAACAAGCATTATTAGTCGGTATGGTGAAGGGCGCATCACTATATAATCCATGGCGTAACCCTAAACTGGCCCTTGAGCGTCGTAATTTAGTGTTAAAGCTGTTGGAAACGCGCCAAATTATCGATCATGAAATGTATAATATATTGAGTGCTCGTCCTTTGGGCGTTAAATCCAGAAGTGGTGTTTTAACACCTCAACCCGCCTTTATGCAGCTCGTTCGGCAAGAATTAACTGAAAAATTGGGTGATAGAGTGAATAACCTTTCCGGTGCTAAGATTTTTACTACCTTAGATCCGGTCTCGCAGCAAGCGGCTGAAAATGCTGTCGAGCATGGGATAGCCGATTTACGCAAAACTCGTAAGTTGCCTGATCTTGAAGGGGCTATGGTGGTCGTTGACCGTATTAATGGTGAAGTTCGCGCTATGGTCGGCGGCTCGCAACCACAATATTCTGGTTTTAATCGAGCGTTAAATGCTCGCCGCTCAATTGGTTCATTGGCTAAGCCCTCGACTTATCTCACCGCATTAAGTGAACCGGATCGTTTTCGTTTAAATACCTGGGTACCAGACGAGCCAATTAGCGTCAAATTTGATAACCAAATATGGGAACCAAAAAATTATGATCGCCGCTTCCGGGGGCAGGTCATGTTAATTGATGCCTTGGCCAGTTCGTTGAATATCCCGACGGTAAATATTGGCTTGAGCGTAGGCTTGGAACAGGTTAGTAAAGTATTGGTACGTCTTGGCGTGCCAAGTGATGCGATAGAAAAAGTGCCCGCTATGTTATTAGGGGCATTGAACTTAACGCCAGTGGAAACGGCGCAAATGTTTCAAACCATCAGTGGTGGAGGCAATCGAGCGTCATTATCGGCATTGCGTTCTGTGATCGATGGTGATGGCAATGAGCTTTATCAAAGTTATCCCTCTGCCGAGCGGGCAGTTTCCCCGCAAGCAGCTTATCTAACACTGTATGGTATGCAACAAGTAGTAGAGCGGGGAACATCTCGTTCATTAATGAATAAATTTGCTCAGTATCATTTAGCTGGTAAAACGGGCACAACCAATGATCTACGCGATAGTTGGTTTGCCGGTATTGATGGCAAGGAAGTGGCAATCGCCTGGGCGGGTCGTGATAATAATGGGCCGACAAATCTTACTGGTGCAAGTGGTGCATTACAACTATATCGTCGTTATTTAGAAAACCAAACCCCTCTGGCATTGGATAATCGCCCACCAGAAGGAATTACGCAGATGCGAGTGAATACTGATGGTAGTTTTAACTGTGCAGATTGTGGATATCGTATTCTGCCAGTATGGACCGAGGATCCTCAAGCATTATGTCAGCTAGGGATACAATCGTTGAAGCCAAACTTGAATTTAAATGAGCAGCAGACAAATAGTAATGATGCGCCAGCTTGGGTAAAAGAGATGTTTGGACACTAATAAAAAGTGGGTAAACCGGCGCTAGGTTAAAAATGGGTGCCGGTTTTTTATGCTTTAATAATAATTATTGCATCTTGTTAAACGCATTTTTTGCTGCTTTGATTGTGCGCTCAATATCTTCATGACTATGCGCAACGGACATGAAACCGGCCTCAAATGCTGAAGGGGCTAAATAAACGCCTTCGTCTAACATTAAATGAAAGAATTGCTTAAATTTCTCAATATCACATTGCATAACATCTTGGTAGCAATTAACTTGTGGTGCAGTTGTAAAAAATAGACCAAACATGCCGCCAACATGATTAATTATCAATGGGATCCCCGCTTGTTGCGCTTTTTCTTGTAAACCGTTTGCCAGTTGTGTCGTCAGCTCTGTTAAGCGTTTATGGGTATTGGGTTTAGCGACTTCAGTTAGGCAAGCTAGGCCTGCTGCCATGGCTAATGGGTTGCCTGATAATGTGCCAGCTTGATAAATTGGCCCTATTGGTGCGAGTTTTTCCATCAGTTCGCGGCGGCCACCGAATGCGCCAACAGGCATGCCACCACCAATTATTTTGCCTAAACAGGTCAAATCAGGTTTAACTTGATAATGTGCTTGCGCGGCACCTAAGGCTACTCGAAAGCCGGTCATGACTTCGTCGATAATCAGTAACGCGCCAAATTGATCGCATAAGGTACGCAGGCCGGGCAAGAATTCAGCCTCCGGTAGAATACAATTCATATTACCTGCTACTGGCTCAACAATGATACAAGCGATTTCTTGCGGATATTGGGCAAAAGTTTGCCGTACAGAATCTAAATCATTAAATGTACAGGTAAGCGTATGTTTGGCAACATCCGCAGGGACGCCAGGAGAATTAGGTTGACCGATGGTTAGAGCACCTGAGCCCGCTTTAACTAATAGGCAGTCGGCATGTCCATGATAGCAGCCTTCAAATTTAATAATTTTATCTCGCCCTGTATAGCCGCGAGCGAGTCTTATGGCACTCATCGTGGCTTCTGTGCCTGAATTTACCATACGTACCATTTCGATGGATGGAATAAGTTGATTAATAATTTCTGCCATCTCTACTTCAATGGCGGTAGGGGCACCAAAACTCAGACCATTTTCTGCTGCTTGGATGACTGCTTGCTTAATTACAGGGTGATTATGACCTAAAATCATCGGTCCCCAGGAACCGACGTAATCAATATAAGCCTTACCATCAACATCATAAATATAAGCGCCGTTAGCTCGCTGAATAAATAATGGATAACCGCCAACACCATTAAACGCTCGTACGGGCGAATTGACACCGCCAGGAATAAATTTTTTAGCTTTTAGGTAAAGTGTTTCAGATTGACTCATTAAATAACTCCAAGCATTTGTCCAGCAGAAATTTTTGCCATATCTTAAAGCAGTATTGCTAGTAAACCAAATAGCAAATTTAGTGGGAATTTTTTAAAATCAGTTAATTTAGGCTGGATCTTGAATCAATTGGCCGGCTGTTAGATAATTATCCCTTGTCCAGTGAAGTATTGATGCTTCCTGCGTCTATTGATTGGCATGTCGGCCTGGAGTTAGAAATGAGTAATGATACTGCATTGCCTATACAGTTTACTGATGCTGCAGCAAATAAAGTTAAAGCGCTGATTGCGGATGAAGAAAATCCCAATTTGCGTTTGCGCGTCTATATTACTGGTGGAGGCTGTAGTGGTTTTCAATATGGTTTTACCTTTGATGATAAAATGAATGAAGGGGATTTAACGATTGAAAAGCAAGGCGTGGAATTAATCGTTGATCCGATGAGTTTACAGTATTTGGTTGGTGGTTGTGTTAATTATATTGAAGGATTAGAAGGGTCACGGTTTGTGGTTACTAATCCAAATGCGAAAACAACGTGTGGTTGTGGTTCTTCATTTAGTATTTAATCGCTTAACCTTACTAAGGGTAATTGATAACCCTTAGTATGAAGGTGCTATTTTAACATGCCGAAAAGGTTGTTAATCGCTCATTTACTGCTTTGGCTTAAGTTAGCTAAATTGGCTAACATTGCTTGCACCATTAGGCTTGATTGACGAGCTGCGACGGGTAAAAATTCCTCAAAAGAGAGATGAGACTCTTTATCAGCGACATCAGAAATTGCACGTACAACAACGAATGGGATACCAAATTGATGACATACATGACCAATTGCAGCCCCTTCCATTTCAACTGCGATGGCCTCAGGGAAAGTTTGGCGAATATAGGTTAGCTCTTTAGCACCATTAATAAAGCTATCACCGCTACAAACCAAACCGCAAACCGCATGTAAATCCAATTTTTCAATACATTTTTCGGCCAGCGTTATCAATTTTTTATTCGCATTAAATGAGGCCGGACATTGTGCCATTTGGCCAGGTTGGTAACCAAAGGCAGTGACATTGACATCATGATAGCAAACCTGGCTGGAGACCACGATATCACCAACCTGCAAAGTAGGTACTAACCCGCCGGCGGAGCCAGTATTAATAATAAATTCAGGCGCAAAATGTTCTATTAGTAAGGTTGTTCCTATTGCCGCCGAAACTTTACCAATGCCTGATTTTAATAATGCGATATCAAGATCATCAAATTTTCCGCAATAGATTTCGCAGCCACCCCGTGAAAATGTAGACTGAGCATCAATTTGCTCACGCAATAATGCCACTTCTTGCTCCATTGCACCTATTATCGCAACTTTCATTGTGTCATACTCACCGTTGATTAATTAGACATGTTGTCAGATCCGTGCCATTTTAACATTGAACACAAAAAAAAGTTAACTCTGTCCATTAGTTGGGGATATTTCATCATCAGGAGGGGAAATGTCCAAGATTGATTTTAGGCAAAAGCTCAATTTTCTGCGTAAATATAGTGATTACAATGTTGATACCAAGAATGAGGAACAAGTTAATCGTCAATTTGAAAGCGATCGGGGACGCATTATTAATTCTGCAGCCATACGTCGATTACAACAGAAGACGCAAGTCTTTCCTTTAGAACAAAATGCTGCGGTTCGCAGTCGTTTAACCCATTCATTAGAAGTGCAGCAAATTGGTCGTTTTATTTCAAAGACCGTAATCAGTCAATTAAAAAAGAAGAAATTGCTGGCAACTTATGGTCTGTCTGAGCGAGTTGATGCGTTTGAAAGTTTGATTGAAATGGCGTGTTTGATGCATGATATTGGTAACCCACCTTTTGGCCATTTTGGTGAAGCAGCCATTAAGAGCTGGTTTTCAACATTACTTGACGCGGAATTTATTTCTACTAAATCAAAGGCTAATGATCAGTGCCAGATTAATTTTCTTCAGTTAAAAAATGAACCTAACAAGGATTTGCTTCGTAGCCAATTGCGTAAAGATCTCTGTCAATTTGAAGGTAATGCCCAGGGACTTAGGATGATCCATCAATTATTAAAATTGAACCTGACTTATGCCCAAATTGGATCAATTTTAAAATATACCCAAGGTGCTTATCAACTGGATGAAATTCCTAAAAATTTTGATTATTTAACCAAAAAACCGGGTTATTTTTGGTCGGAAGATAGTTTTATTAAAGAGTTGTACCGTCAATTGGATATGGAGCCATATTGTCGTTTCCCGCTTTGTTACATAATGGAAGCGGCAGATGATATCTCTTACTGCATTGCCGATTTAGATGATGCGGTCGAAAAAGGTATTTTTAGTGTTGATCAATTGTTGGAATATTTACGGCAAGGTTGGTTGGAAACAGGTAAAAAAGCAAAAGGTGACTTATTTGAACAGACGGTAGAAAAAGCTTATAAAAGTATTAATCACAATGAAACTAGGCGTAGCAAGCAAGATCAATTTTTTATGTATCTTAGAGTTAATATTATTAGTAAATTGGCATCCTATAGTGCCCATCGTTTTATTAAACATTTAGCTGAAATTTATGCTGGAAGTTTTAATAGTGCCTTATTAGAAGATAAAAGTGATGAACATCATCTATTGGAGGTATTGAAAGGTGTTGCCTATAAATATGTATTTACTCATCACGAAGTTGAACAATTAGAATTACAAGGTTATCGAATAATTAGTGGCTTACTAAATTTCTATCGTCCTTTATTATTAATGCCACGCGCCGATTTTACTCAGCTTTATCAAGATAGATATCATAAGAAATATTTCATCGAAACCCGCCTATTGCATAAATTATCAACTAAACATTGTTTGGCTTATGGAGAAGCGATTGAAGGAATTTGTACAAATGATGAGATAGAAAAAGATATATTAGAATTTTATTATCGAGCTCGTCTTATACAAGACTATATTAGTGGTATGACTGATCATTACGCTTATCAGGAATATCGAAAATTTACGGTGAAAAATTAAAATCAAAATAAGCATTGCTTGAATACATATTGGGAAATATTTTGAGTAATGCTTTAGACTATGTCTATTAATTAAATATACATCTAAAATTTGTTAAGAGAAAAACGTTTTGAGTTTGAAGATAATCGTCATTTAAATTTTTCTATTTATCTAATCAAAGTGATTTTGATAATATTAATTATTAAAAATTATTATTAAATTAGTTATAACATAAATTAGAAATTGAAATTTAAATAAACTTTATTATGTTATAAAGTTATAACATTATTTGACAATATTATCGTGGTTTATTTTTTTGGAGAATTTGTTGCCTTGTTTTTAATTTTTATTTTTTTACAAAAATAAAAATATCTATTGTTTTATTCCTTTAAATTACAAACAACTAACATTTAATGGTAGATAATTTACATCAATTGCTTTGATATGTGATACTATTCTTCATCTCTCATTGAGAAAATGAATAAAGTAAATTTAATTTTCCTCAATATATGAGATGGCAGTTTCTTTAATTAATAGACTAACAAAATTTTACACCTTAATGATATGGTACAATTTTATTCTTCCAGGCAGCGTAAAGTTAAGCCCGATAATTTGACAGTAATAGCTGAAAGTCTTGACGCTCAGGGCCAAGGTGTCGCGCATTATCAAGGAAAAACAATTTTCATTACTAATTTACTTCCAGGTGAGCAAGCACAAATTCAACTTACGGAAGATAAAAGACAATTTGCCAAGGCAAAAGTAAGCAAACGATTGACTGATAGTCTTGAGCGGGTGGTGCCGCTTTGTCGTCATTTTGGCATCTGTGGCGGTTGTCAACAACAACATGTGACGCCAACTCTTCAACGTGCGGCTAAAGCCAGTATATTAGAATATTTATTTCAAGGAGCAACGGGAAGAACGGTAAAATCATTGCCGGTTATCGCAGGCATTGAGTATGGATATCGCCGTAGAGCGCGGTTTGGTCTCCACTACCAACAGTCAGAACGTCGTTTACAAATGGGATTTCGCCAAAGCCAATCAAATGTGTTGGTAGAACTGAAAATGTGTCCTGTATTACAACCAGAACTAGAAAAATTATTACTGCCTGTTGCTGACTGTTTAAACAAATTGGCAGCAGTTAAACACTTAGGACATGTTGAGCTTGTTAATGCGGATAACGGTGTAAGTGTTATCTTACGTCATCTTAAACCGTTAGTTACTGATGATAAAATGTTATTAACTGCTTTTGCCAGAAGCTATGATCTCAATGTTTATTTGGTCGACAATAGTGCTAATCGGCTTAAACTTGTTAGTTCAGCAAGTAATGATAGTGATCCTTATTATTCTATTGAGAATATGAAATTGACATTTGATCCGCAAAATTTTATTCAAGTAAACCCCGAAATCAATAAAAAAATGGTTGCTCAAGCGTTGGATTGGTTGGCGCTTGAGCCGAAAGATAGGGTGTTGGATCTATTTTGTGGCATGGGTAATTTTACCTTGCCCATCGCACGTCATGTTCATTCTGTTGTTGGTGTTGAAGGCGTTGCTGAATTGGTAGCGCAAGGGCGTTATAACGCTAGTTTAAATCGATTAACTAATGATGAGTTTTATCAAGCTGATCTTGAGTGTGACATAGATTGCCACCCTTGGGCAAAAATGGGTTTTAACAAAATTTTATTAGATCCTGCCCGTGCTGGGGCTATAGGCGTAATGCCACATATTATCAAATTTAAGCCAGAACGGGTTGTCTATATCTCCTGCAACCTAACGACATTAGTAAAAGATAGTAAACAATTACTTACGGCCGGTTATCAACTTATAAGTGTCAGGATGTTAGATATGTTCCCGCATACTAGTCATCTTGAGTCTATGGCACTTTTTTGTCGCGATTCAAGCAAATAGGCAAGGAAAGATTATGGTTGCAATTAGAAGCGCTCATTTGACATCTGCAGGTGAATTTGCCGTTGATAAATGGGTTGCTAGTCTCAAACTTAGCAACAATGACTCAGAAAAAAAGTTAATTGAACTTTGGCATTACTGCTTTAGCAAAGTTCAGCACTATGAAAATAGTCAATTATTACTTTGGCGTGGGATCGAGATGGGAGAAATCCTGTCAACATTAAGTATGGATCTCGATAGTCTGCGCGCAGCAATGCTATTTCCACTAGTTGATGCCAAAATTGTCAATGAGGAAATTATTAATATTGAGTTTGGTAAATCCATGCACGCTTTAGTTAAAGGTGTGATGGAGATGGACGCCATTCGCCAGTTGAATGCTAACCAATTAGGCGACAAGAGTTCTAGCCAGGTAGATAATATTCGCCGGATGTTACTCGCCATGGTGGAAGATTTTCGTTGCGTGGTGATTAAGATAGCAGAACGCATTGCCTATTTACGTGAGGTAAGGGATCGCTCTGAAGATGAAAGAGTCCTAGCAGCAAAAGAGTGCTTAAATATATATGCTCCTTTGGCCAACCGTTTAGGCATTGGGCAATTGAAATGGGAGCTAGAAGATTTCTGTTTTCATTATTTACACCCGGATGAATATAAAAAGATTGCTGAATTACTCCATGAACGACGTATTGATCGTGAACGATATATTGATGATTTTGTTTCGTCACTGCGACACTTTATGTTACAGGAAAGCATTACAGCAGAAATTTATGGCCGTCCAAAGCATATATATAGCATCTGGCGAAAGATGCAAAAAAAATATCTGACTTTTGATGAACTTTTTGATGTTCGCGCTGTGCGGATTGTCGTTGAACGTTTGCAAGACTGTTACGCTGCATTAGGTATTGTGCATACCCATTTTCGTCATTTACCTGATGAATTTGATGATTATGTTGCTAATCCAAAACCAAATGGTTATCAATCCATTCATACTGTGGTATTAGGGCCAAACGGTAAAACGATTGAAATACAAATTCGGACTCGACAAATGCACGAAGATGCAGAATTAGGTATTGCTGCTCATTGGAAATATAAAGAAGGAGCAGTAATAACGGGCAAAGAGAGTAGCTATGAAAATCGTATTGTCTGGTTGAGAAAATTGATAGCCTGGCAGGAAGAGATGGCTGATTCAGGGGAAATGCTTGATGAAGTTCGTAGCCAGGTTTTTGATGATCGCGTCTATGTTTTTACTCCTAAAGGTGATGTTATTGATTTGCCTGCTGGTTCAACCCCACTTGATTTTGCCTACCACATTCATAGTGATGTTGGCCATCGCTGTATTGGCGCTAAGGTCAGCGGCCGAATTGTGCCTTTTAGCTATCACTTACAGATGGGAGATCAAGTTGAAATTATCACGCAAAAGTATCCAAACCCTAGCCGTGACTGGCTCAATCCAAATTTAGGTTACATTACGACAAGTCGTGGTCGCGCTAAGATCCACAATTGGTTTCGTAAGCAGGATCGTGATAAAAATATCCAGGCAGGAAGGCAAATATTAGATAACGAACTTAATCATTTAGCGGTAAGTTTAAAAGAGGCTGAAAAGTTGTTATTAACGCGCTACAACGTTAACTCGTTGGATGAAATTCTCGCTGGTATTGGCGTTGGTGATATTCGTATTAATCAACTGGTAAATTTTTTACAGAATAAATTTAGCCAAACGACTGCCGAAGAAGCCGATCGCGCCGCTTTAAAGACGTTGGAAGATAAAATATCTGCTAACCGCTTGCCAGTAAAGGATAGTGGTAGCATTGTTGTAGAAGGTGTTGGCAACTTGATGCACCACATTGCTCGTTGCTGTCAGCCAATTCCTGGTGATGATATTGTTGGTTTTATTACCAAAGGTCGAGGTATTTCTATCCATCGTATCGATTGTGAGCAACTGATTGAGCTACAATTGCACGCTCCAGAAAGAATAGTCGATGCTATTTGGGGAGAAAACTACTCAAGTGGTTATTCATTAGGCCTGCGAATTCTTGCTAATGATCGGAGTGGATTATTAAGAGATATCACGACTGTCCTTGCTAATGAAAAAGTAAATGTTTTAAGTGTTAGTAGTCGTAGTGATATTAAACAACAATTGGCCACGATTGATATGAATATTGAAATCTATAATTTACCTGTTTTAGGTCGTATTTTGGCGAAATTGAATCAACTTCCTGATGTATTCGAGGCAAAACGTCATATTAAGTCGTAATTATTACCTCATGTTTTAGCAAGCAGTGCGTTAATTGGTTTTTGATCTTTATTAACTTTGGATGGAAATTACATGCAAACGGACTCAGGTACAATAGAACGATTGTTATTGATTATGACTCAGTTACGTGATCCTGAGCATGGTTGTGCATGGGATAAAGTGCAATCTTTTGCCACAATAGCGCCTTATACGCTGGAGGAAACTTATGAAGTTCTTGATGCGATTGAACAACAGGATTTTGCTGCTTTAAAAGAAGAATTGGGTGATTTACTGTTTCATATTGTCTTTTATGCTCAAATGGCAAAAGAACAAGCATTATTTGATTTTAATGAAATCTGCCAAGTTGTTAATCAAAAGTTAATATCACGTCATCCCCATATTTTTGCTGGGCAATCACGCGTAAATAGCGATAAAGCAAACTATGATTGGGAAAAAAATAAAGTTAAAGAACGAGCAGCAAAAAACCAGCATTCCGTTTTGGATGATATTCCACCAGTACTGCCGGCATTAATGAAGGCTAATAAAATGCAAAAACGCTGTGCAGCTGTGGGTTTTGATTGGAAAGAATTTGCACCAGTATTAGCCAAAGTGCATGAAGAAATTGAAGAAGTTTTGGCAGAAATTAATAAGCCTGCACCGATACAGTCGCGTATTGAAGAAGAAATTGGTGATTTACTTTTTGCAGTGGTTAATTTATCGCGCCATCTTGGCCATGAGCCAGAATTAGCATTACAGAAAGCGTGTCATAAATTTGAACGCCGCTTTCGTCAAGTAGAAAAACTGATCTTAAACAAAGGCAGTTCATTAGAAAATGCTACACTAGATGAAATGGAAAAACTTTGGCAGCAAATTAAAAAAGAGTGATTCCTGTTTTTAGCTGAATGGATTAAATATTAGTTAGAATGTTATAATCGAGCAGCTATTTGTTGCAGGGAATTGACCAAAGTTAATTCTTGATATTAAAAGATTATTGATGAAAATTAACCTTAATAGGCTAAGAACATTTGTAGCAGATTTAAGGTTAGGGTATACTGCTTTCCCGTCCTGTTATATTCATCGTCTTTTACACCTAAATTTTCAGGTTCAGCATGAAAACAAATTATATTTTTGTAACCGGCGGGGTAGTTTCCTCTCTGGGCAAAGGCATTGCCGCAGCCTCTTTGGCTGCTATACTTGAAGCCCGTGGACTGAATGTTACCATTATGAAACTGGATCCTTATATTAATGTTGATCCAGGCACGATGAGCCCAATCCAACATGGAGAAGTTTTTGTTACTGAAGATGGTGCAGAAACTGATCTTGACCTAGGGCATTATGAACGTTTTATTCGTACTAAAATGACACGCCGTAATAATTTCACCACCGGTCGCGTATACTCTGAAGTGTTACGTAAAGAGCGTCGTGGTGATTATTTAGGCGAAACCATTCAAGTTATTCCTCATATTACCGATGAGATCAAAAATCGGATTATTCGTGGCGGAGAAGGTCATGATATCGTTTTGGTTGAAGTTGGTGGTACAGTGGGCGATATTGAATCTTTACCTTTTTTGGAAGCGATTCGCCAATTAGCTGTTGATGTTGGTCGTAAACACACCCTTTTCTTGCATCTTACTTTAGTCCCTTATTTACCTGCTGCGGGTGAAGTTAAAACCAAACCGACGCAACATTCGGTAAAAGAACTTCTTTCTATTGGTATTCAGCCGGACGTGTTAATTTGCCGTTCTGATCGGGTTATTCCTGTAAATGAACGGGCAAAAATTGCGCTTTTCTGCAATGTACCGGAAAAAGCGGTGATTTCATTAGAGGATGTTGATTCAATTTATAAAATTCCTGCATTATTGAAATCTCAGCAGTTAGATGATTATATTTGTGAGAAATTTGAACTTGCATGCCCAGCCGCTGATTTGTCTGAATGGGAACAGGTTATTGATGCGCAAGCCAACCCGGTAGGTAAGGTAACTATTGGCATGGTAGGTAAATATATAGAGTTACCTGATGCTTATAAATCGGTTATTGAAGCGTTAAAACATGGCGGTTTAAAAAATCGTTTAACAGTAAATATTAAACTGATTGATTCGGAAGATATTGAAGCGCGTGGTAGCGAGCTACTAAAAGGACTTGATGCTATCCTAGTTCCAGGTGGTTTTGGTGAACGGGGTGTCGAAGGAAAAATTATGGCAGCACGTTACGCACGGGAAAATAATATTCCTTATTTGGGTATTTGCCTGGGAATGCAGGTTGCCCTGATTGAATATGCTCGTCATGTTGCCGGTATGGCAGGGGCAAACTCGACAGAATTTGCGCCAGATTGTCCCTATCCAGTTGTTGCTTTAATTACGGAATGGTCTGATGACAGTGGTAATATTAAAGTTCGCAATGAGAAGAGTGATCTTGGCGGTACGATGCGAGTAGGTGGTCAATTATGCCATTTAGTGAAAGGCAGTAAAGTCCGTGAGTTATACAATAGCGACACAATTATGGAACGGCATCGCCACCGTTTTGAAGTCAATAATATGCTTTTAGCGCGGATTGAAGAAGCGGGTTTATGTATTGCAGGACGCTCGGCGGACAATAAGCTGGTGGAAATTATTGAGGATCCTAACCATCCTTGGTTTGTAGCTTGTCAGTTTCATCCTGAATTTACTTCGACACCAAGGGATGGTCATCCTTTATTTGCTGGTTTTATCAAAGCTGCGAAGGAATATCAGCAAGGCCAGCTGAAATGAGATATGGGTTAATGGTATTAATTTGTTACCATTGGCTGAAATTTAACTTGTACTGAGGAAAATTTAATGTCCAAAATCGTTAAAGTCATCGGGCGTGAAATCATCGACTCCCGTGGTAATCCGACTGTTGAAGCAGAGGTTCATTTAGAAGGGGGATTTGTTGGTTTAGCAGCGGCACCCTCTGGTGCATCGACCGGTTCACGAGAAGCATTGGAACTACGTGATGGTGATAAAGCTCGCTTTTTAGGTAAAGGTGTCCTGAAAGCAGTTGCCGCAGTGAATGGCCCGATTGCTGATGCGTTGATCGGCCAAGATGCCAAAGATCAGGCTAATATCGATAAAATCATGATCGACTTAGATGGTACAGAAAATAAATCTAAATTCGGTGCTAATGCGATTTTAGCCGTTTCACTGGCTAATGCTAAAGCGGCAGCGGCGGCAAAAGGCATGCCTTTATATGAGCATATTGCTGAATTGAATGGCACGCCGGGTAAATTCTCTATGCCCTTACCGATGATGAATATTATCAATGGTGGCGAACATGCAGATAACAATGTAGATATTCAAGAGTTTATGATCCAGCCAGTCGGCGCAAAAAGCTTGAAAGAAGCAGTCCGGATGGGTTCAGAAGTTTTTCATCACCTGGCAAAAGTATTAAAAGCCAAAGGCATGAATACCGCGGTGGGAGATGAAGGTGGTTATGCGCCAAATTTAGAATCTAATGCTGCCGCTTTAGCCGCAATTAAAGAAGCCGTTGAAGCAGCAGGCTATGTGTTAGGTAAAGATATTACCTTAGCCATGGATTGCGCTGCCTCAGAATTCTACAACCAGGAAACCGGTAATTATGAGCTGAAAGGTGAAGGTAAAACTTTTACTTCACAAGAGTTTACTCATTATCTGGAAGAATTAACCAAACAATATCCTATCGTTTCTATTGAAGATGGGCTTAATGAGTCAGATTGGGATGGTTTTGCCTATCAGACTAAAGTGTTGGGTGACAAAATTCAGTTAGTGGGTGATGATTTATTTGTTACTAATACCAAGATCTTGCGAGAAGGTATCGAAAAAGGTATTGCTAATTCCATTTTGATTAAATTCAATCAGATTGGTACCTTAACCGAAACTTTAGCGGCAATTAAGATGGCGAAAGATGCGGGTTACACGGCGGTTATCTCACATCGCTCAGGTGAAACTGAAGACGCGACAATTGCAGATTTGGCAGTAGGAACAGCAGCGGGTCAGATCAAAACAGGTTCTATGAGCCGTTCTGATCGGGTAGCTAAATATAACCAATTAATTCGTATTGAAGAAGCATTAGGTGAAAAAGTTCCTTTTAATGGTCTAAAAGAAGTGAAAGGCCAGGCTTAAGTTTACCGTTGTTGATTCAACAGATACTAAAGGCGAGAGACTTATTGTTATCTCGCCTTTTTATTAATTATCCTTTGGATGTCGTTATGGTTTAATAAGGGCAAAGGTTTATTGATGTTTTCAATTTATTATGGTTGCCGGCCAAAAATTAGCAATCCAGAATTTTCAAATAGACTATCACCACGTAGAGAAAAATTTTGCGCGATGAGCGTACCGTTTAATTGAATATTATTATTTTTGCATGAATAACTATTACTACATTGATAAGGATGGCTTTCCAGAAAAATATTTTGTCCTTTGACAATAGCTTGTTGGTCAAGTTTAAACTGACTATGGTGTAAATAAGTTAAATGAGTATCCGGTTTGATTAGGTGCTTAAGTTTAATATTAGCTTGCTGAAGGCTATAGGAAATCGCGCCAGTTGCGGCAAGGAAATGTTGCTGTCCAGCGTTAAGAGTAATGTTATCATTGATGGTAATTTTATCGGCGACAAGATTGAGTTTAGCAACATTTATTTTAGCCTCAATATTCACCAGATTATTAATGGGCAAAGCATTTTCTCTATCATCAGTTAAATTAATCCTGCTACCTATTGTGGTAATGAATTTTAAACTCTTCAGCTGTTGTAACGTTTTCTCCGCTGGGATTTCCAATTTACCTGCGATAAGCGACAGATTTTTGACATTGTCTGTTTTACCATTTTTCCAACTGATCCCGTTAGGATTGGCAATAATCAGATCAGCAATAGTTCCTTTAATACCGATTGAGCCTTGTAGATTAGAGTGTTTATTACTAGTAATTTCTGCGATAATAATCATAGCCGCTGTGTTATCCAGTTTTGGATTTGACAGAATATCGTTATTAAAGGTAATGCTATTTTGACTAAAAGGCAGTTCAGAAAAAGTATTATATGAAATTCCATTTTCCAGTGGTTTAGCAATTTCAACAGTAGAAGTATCAGCATAAATAAATTTATTAAAACTAATTAAAATAAATAATATAAAATTTAAACTTAATTTGGATAAAATTGAGTAATAGTCCATTATAACTCCTTTTAACATTAATATATTTATGATAAAAAATTTATGTCAGGTTTATTATATATGAAATTCTAGATTTTGATTTTACCAATAATCTTATTTAAAATTGCTTTAGATAATTAATGTCAAATTATTTTTAATTATAAATATGATTTTATGAACTAATATTTTATTTTTTTAAGTTGATTAAATAGCTATTTATTTTTTTATTTATAATAAATATTAAATACAATAAAAAAGAAAATTTGCTTTGATATTGAAATCGTCTATATTTCAGTTGCTTTTTACTTGTGATTTTAGGAGCTAATTATGGAAAATCAAATCCAGAAAAAAATGATGCCAGAAGAAGTTAAAGGGTGGAATTGGGGCGCTTTTATGTTCAGTATTTTTTGGGGGTTTGGTAATCGAACTTATTGGCCACTTCTTTGTATTATTCCACTATTTAATTTTATTTGGATGTTTGTATGTGGTTTTAAAGGGAATGAATGGGCATGGTGTAATGGTAACTATAATGATGTAAGAACGTTTAAAGTGGTACAGGATACTTGGAATAGAGCTGGATTGGCTGCATTTATTATTAGTCTGATTTTTATTATTCTCTATTTTTTATTTTTTTCAGTATTTGCTATTTTTTATTTTACTAGTCCCGATTACGGACATGTTCAGGCGGGATAGATTATTATCTCAATGCCTAATAATAAAAAGAAATAATTGTCAATTTTTATTAATGAGGAAAAATAACCTTTCAATAGAAGGGTTATTTTTCCATAATATTATTAGAGGTGAATAGTTAATGTTATCCCCGGTTTTAAATCTGCTATTTTAACGCCAGAATTCCAATTCATAAGATCCTTAAGATCGATACCATGACGTTTAGCAATACTATAGTAGGAATCCCCTTGACGGACTTTGTAGGTCTTGATATTAACTTTACCTTTCTTGCCTAGGGAAGTGCTATTTTTAGCAATCATAGTTGCTGTACGATAACTATGTTTGCCGCTAATTTTTAAAGTTTGCCCAATCCGCAAGTTGGCTGTTTTCATACCATTTAGTGACTTAAGTTTATCGGTTGTCATGTTAAAACGTTTGGCGATAGTCGATAAGGAATCACCGCGTTTAACTTTATAACTACTGATAGCAAGTTGTTTAGCTAATAGCTGTTTATTATTTTTGGCAACTGCAAGACGAATACTGTTCAATACATCTTGATCAGAAAGCGCATCTTTAAGCAGCTCAGCTTTATCGGTTGGTAGCATAATAGTGTAGGGGCCGGTGGGTGGGGTTATATTATGCTTTAAATTAGGATTATAGGCTTTAAGTGTGGTTAACGACAGCCCAGAAAGTCTAGCTGCTTGCGGTAAAGTAATTTGTTCACCGATATTCACTTGGGTAAGCGCATTATTTTTATTGGTCGTTGGTAATGGCAATGTATATTGATCGCTGTTGCGTAATATATCACTGAGAGCCAAAATTTTTGGCACATAGTTCATGGTTTCTTTAGGTAATGATAACGACCAATAATCTGTAGGTAATCCAAGGGTTTCATTTTTCTTAATGGCATTAAGTACGCAGCCTTCACCACAATTATAAGCAGCCAAGGTTAAAGGCCAATCACCGTCGAATAAATTATTTAAACGTTGAAGTAAATTTAGCGCTGCAGTAGTAGAGGCAGCGACATCTCTGCGTTCATCAACCCATTTATTTTGTTTTAATCCATAGGATTGACCGGTCAATGGAATAATCTGCCATAATCCTGTTGCCTGTGCCTGAGAGGTTGCATGGGGATTAAAAGCGCTTTCCACAATAGGAACTAAGGCCAGCTCCATTGGCAAGTTACGCTGATCAATTTTTTCAACAATCCAGTACATGTAAGGCTCTGCGCGTAATGTCACATTCTGCAGATAGCTTTTTTTGGCTAAATAAGATTTGATTTGATTTGCGATCCTGGCATTAGCAGGAATATCCATTTTCAGCTCATTACTAATATAACCCCACAAATCATTTTCTATTAAATAGGTTGATTCCCAAGCGGTGGTTTCAATATCTTGATTGGCTGAAGACGGATCTGGTGTTTGCTTTTTGGGGTTCATTTGACAGCCAACAAGCAAAACAGAGGCGAATAGTATCGCTTTTGTCTTCATTAATGTAACCTATCCTAGGCTGTTATTTATTCAATTGCTTAATAAAGAGGTCAATGATACTGATCTCGTTAGCTAATGACAACCATCAATTTAAAAGCGATCTTTTAGTTTGCGAATTTTGGCAAACACATCACAATTTGAAGCAGTAGCAGGCGAAAATCCCAATACTTTTTGTAAATTTGGATCGTCATATCTTAAGAAAATATTAATCTTTTTTTCAACTTTAAGTTGTGATGGCAGTGTGGGTTGTTTTTGGGCTCGTTTTTGATTGACGGCTAAAGTAAAGGCTTTTATCGCCTCATCATGGGGTAATAAATAACTGGCAAATGCCATATTGGCAGCGGTGTACTCATGTGCGCAACAGACTAACGTCTCATCAGGTAAAGCTTTAAGGGTTTCAATCGAGTGATACATTTGTTCAACTGTACCTTCAAATATACGTCCACAACCACCAGAAAATAGGGTATCACCACAAAATAGATAAGGTTTTTGATAGTAAGCAACATGTCCTAGTGTATGTCCTGGCACAGCTAAAATTTGCCATGAAAATCCAGCAAAGTTTAGCTGCTCTCCACCTTTTATAACACATGTTGTTCCTTTATTACTGGTTTCCATTGGGCCATAAACGACTAATTCTGGATAATAACTTTGTAATTCTTTGACACCATCGACGTGATCATGGTGGTGGTGAGTGAGTAAAATAACGACTGGCTGTATGGCATTTTGTTGTAAAAATTGCTGTACCGGCTTAGCGGTACCAGGGTCAACAATAATACAATTACCTTGATTGATTAATAGCCATATATAATTATCAACTAGGGAAGGAATTCTGATAAGCTCCATAATATAATAATGCCTCATAGCTAATGGGTTAGAAGGATATTACAATGAAGTCAGCTCGTATTGCTCAACTGTCTAAAATGCCTGACTCCTGGGAAGATATCCCATGGGGAGAGTATTATCGTATTGCATTGAACCAGCAGCTACAACCATGGTGGCCAAAAATATTTGGTTTCCATTTGTTAAAAATTGGTCAATTGAGTTTACAAATTGACACTCAATCATCGCTGATTACTCATCAATTTAGCATGAATCTTGCCGGTAGCAACTTTCAATTATTAGGTGATCCTAATAAAATGCCTTTTGAGGACAAATCGATTGATGCCTGTCTTTTGATTCAGCAACTATCTTACACTAATAACCCACATTGGTTATTGCGTGAAGCCGATAGAATTTTAGTTGATGATGGTTGGCTAATTTTATCTAATTTTAATCCCTTTAGTTTGTTAGGGATAGGGAAATGTATTCCTTTTTTGCGTAAGCGGCAACCCTACCTTAGTCATATGTTCTCAACCTGGCGTCAACTTGATTGGTTGAGCTTATTGAATTACGAAGTACTGCATCACCAAAGTTTTCAAATGATACCTTGGGTAAGTCCTAACCATTTTATCAATAAAAATTTGCAATTTGCCGGTTGTATTAATCTTATCATTGCCCGTAAAAGAACGTTACCGTTGACGCCAACACCAAAAAAACTTATGCGAACCCGCCTGAAAATAGGTAATACAGTTGGGATAGCTAAGTGTTGGCGTAAACGTCATTAATTTTGCTCCGCCTGGTAGCCGCTATCCTCTTCTGTTGGAGAATTTGCTGCATTTCTTGCTAATTCATCGCATCGCTCATTTTCTGGATGACCCGCATGGCCTTTAACCCAGTGCCATTCTACCTGATGTCGCGAAATTGCTGCGTCTAATCGTTGCCATAAATCAACATTCAAAACAGGCGATTTATCTGCACGTCGCCATTGGCGATTTTTCCAGTTGTGTATCCATTGAGTGATCCCTTTACGTACATATTGACTATCTGTGGTTAGAATAACCTGGCAGGAGTGCTTCAGCGTTTCCAAACCAATAATGGCAGCCATTAACTCCATACGATTATTGGTGGTACGAAAATAGCCCTTGCTCAATGTTTTTTCATGTTTATGATAACGGAGTAAAATACCATAGCCGCCTGGGCCTGGATTACCTAAGCAAGAACCATCGGTGAAAATTTCTACCTGTTTCGTCATTTCTGATAAACTCATTTTATTGGTGATTTATAACCCTAAGTCTGACATAAAAAGGCACTATGAGCACAGTGATTACACGACAAATTGTTCTTGATACGGAAACTACTGGTATGAATAAGCTAGGGATCCATTATGAAGGGCATAATATTATTGAAATTGGGGCGGTAGAGGTAATTAATCGCCGCCTGACCGGCCGTCATTTTCATGTTTATATAAAACCAACACGATTAGTTGATCCTGAAGCTTTCGAAGTTCATGGTATTAGTGATGAGTTTTTACAGGATAAACCCACATTTGCCGAAATAGCGGATGAATTTTTAGATTTTATTCGCGGTGCTGAGTTAGTGATCCATAATGCCCCTTTTGATATTGGATTCATGGACTATGAATTTTCTAAGTTAAATAGAGATATTCCACCAACCGCCAACTTTTGTCAGATCACAGATAGCTTGGTGCTGGCCAGAAAGTTGTTTCCGGGAAAACGGAATAATCTTGATGCTTTATGTGATCGCTATCATATTGATAACTCAAAGCGTACCTTACACGGCGCATTGCTCGATGCTGAGATCTTGGCCGAAGTTTATATGGCAATGACAGGAGGCCAAACCTCTTTAGCTTTTTCAGTTGATTCTGAGCCGGGTAGTGAGGTTTATGTAGGGGATATTAAACGAATAAAGAGAGAGGCGTCTGGATTAAGCATAATTTATGCAAATCCAGAAGAAATTGCTGCCCATGAGGAACGACTGGATTTGATTGAAAAGAAAAGTGGCAGGATTTCGCTTTGGCGATCGAATAATAGTGAAAAAGAGCAGGTTAAACATTAACCACTATTGCTTTTTTAGCTGAAAAAATGTGCAAACAGTGATTTTTTTTCTAAAAGATATTGACGTATAGATAGCTGATTCGTAATATCGTGGTCGTTCTTAACTCGATTATATCGTGGTGCGGTAGTTCAGTTGGTTAGAATACCGGCCTGTCACGCCGGGGGTCGCGGGTTCGAGTCCCGTCCGCACCGCCAATATTATGAAACCCTGAGCAATAAGTCTCGGGGTTTTTTGTCTTTTTTAGAAAATTGGCACCTTTTTTCCAGTAAAATCATATCCAATCTCACAGCCTTTTTGCTTAGAAAAAATTAGGATGTTAGTGTTTTGGTTTTCGATGTAGCACAAACTGTGTTGTTATTATTTTTTCATTCACTTATTTTGATTCCTTTGTGATTAATTAAGGTTTTGTTACCGTTGGTTATTTAGGCTAGGTACCTAGATTAAATTTTAACTGTTAAAATGACAAAGTAGCATTGAGAAAATCAGTGTGAAATTTGCTATTTATTCGAGATGGAGTAAACAATGATCACTCGTAAAATCCTTGCTAATGCTATTCGTTTCCTCAGTATGGATGCGGTTCAGAAAGCAAAGTCAGGGCATCCAGGAGCGCCAATGGGAATGGCGGATATTGCTGAAGTACTCTGGCGTGACTATTTGGATCATAATCCGGCTGATCCTAGCTGGGTAGATCGTGACCGTTTTGTATTATCTAATGGCCATGGCTCTATGCTACTTTATAGTTTGCTACATCTTACCGGTTATGATTTACCGATCGAAGAATTAAAAAATTTTCGCCAACTTCACTCCAAAACACCGGGACATCCTGAATATGGTTATACTCCAGGTGTTGAAACCACGACTGGCCCACTGGGACAAGGGATTGCAAACGCTGTAGGGTTTGCTATTGCCGAGCGAACGTTAGCTGCGCAATTTAATCGTCCTGAGCATACTATTGTTGATCATTATACCTATGTATTTATGGGTGATGGTTGCATGATGGAAGGTATTTCACATGAAGCTTGTTCACTGGCCGGAACACTAAAACTAGGTAAACTGATTGCCTTTTATGATGATAATGGCATTTCAATCGATGGTGAGGTAGAAGGTTGGTTTACGGATAATACTGCTGAACGTTTTGCTGCTTATCACTGGCATGTGATCAAGGGTATTGATGGACATGATCCAGAACAAATAAAGTCAGCAATAGAACAAGCCCGTAAGGTTACCGATAAACCTTCTTTATTAATCTGCAAGACAATAATTGGTTATGGCTCGCCACATAAGGCGGGATCTGAAGAAGCGCATGGTTCGCCATTAGGTGAAACGGATATTGCTGAAACCCGGACGGCACTAAATTGGCCTTATCCAGCTTTTGAAATACCAGCAGATATCTATCAAGCCTGGGATGCTCGCGAAATAGGGCAGAAAAAAGAGACCGCCTGGCGTGAAAAATTTGCCGCCTATCAACAGGCTTTTCCGCAACTTGCCAATGAATTTATACGTCGTACCCACGCTGAATTACCGGCAAATTGGCAAGCTCTGGCGAATGATTTCGTAAGCGAATTACAACGTAACCCCGCCAATATTGCCAGCCGTAAAGCTTCACAAAATACATTGGAAGTTTTCGGTAAGGTATTGCCTGAACTTTTAGGCGGCTCTGCAGATTTAGCTCCTAGTAATTTGACTATGTGGTCGGCTTCTAAATCAATAAATGACGATTTAGCCGGTAATTATATTCACTATGGTGTCCGTGAATTTGGTATGTCGGCAATTATGAATGGCATCGCATTGCATGGTGGTTTTATACCCTATGGCGCAACTTTTTTGATGTTTGTTGAGTATGCCCGTAATGCAGTACGCATGGCTGCGTTAATGAAAATTCGTAGTATTTTTGTTTATACTCATGATTCTATTGGCCTGGGTGAAGATGGCCCCACTCATCAGCCTGTTGAGCAATTAGCTAGTTTGCGTATGACGCCTAATATAAGTACTTGGCGTCCCTGCGATCAGGTGGAATCAGCCATTGCTTGGCAATATGCGATTGAGCGTAAAGAGGGGCCAAGTGCGTTGATTTTTTCCCGTCAAAATCTTGAGCAGCAGCCACGTGATGCTAAACAGTTAGCCAACATTATTAAAGGGGCTTATGTGCTGAAAGATTGTGAAGGAACACCAGCCCTTATTTTGATAGCAACCGGCTCTGATGTTGGATTAGCTGTTAAGGCTTACGAAAAGTTGACCGCGGAAGGCTATAAAGTACGGGTGGTTTCTATGCCATCAACGGATACTTTTGATCAACAGGACGCCACATATCGTGAGTCTGTATTACCCTGTTCGGTGACAGCACGACTTGCTGTTGAGGCGGGCATTGCTGATTATTGGTACAAATATGTGGGGACAACCGGTGCGGTTGTTGGTATGCATACTTTTGGCGAGTCAGCGCCGGCTGAGATTTTATTTAAAGAATTTGGTTTTAGCGTGGAAAATGTGATTGCAAAGGCAAAATCTTTATTGTCGTAATTGACAGAAACGGTGTGAGCGTACTGGTCAATTTTATATGATTAGATACGCTTTTTTTATTTAAGCCGATGATCTTGATCTATTGCGAACATCTTTTTAATGTCGTAACCTGTTTACGTTTAGCTGAAACGTTTCAGTTTTGAAGTTGATAGAGATTTATTGATCAAAAGCACACTTTTTATGATTGACAACAAAAATCCTCAGTACAAAAGCTGTAATTATCAGTATTCTTAGCCGTTAATAAATCAGTTGTTAAATTGAAGGAATAGTATGGTAGTTAGAGTGGCAATTAATGGATTTGGGCGAATAGGGCGTAGTGTTTTAAGAGCGCTTTATGAATCAGATCACCGCGCTCAAATAACTGTTGTTGCGATTAATGAAATTGCTACTGCAAAAGGGATAGCGCATTTATTGAAGTATGACTCTAGTCATGGTCGATTTGGCTGGGATGTGCACCTGGATAACGATTCGTTAGTGGTGGGTAATGACAAGATTCATCTCTTTCATCAATCTGAGATTGAAAAACTGCCATGGCGGGCATTGGATATTGATATAGTACTTGATTGTACTGGTATTTATGGTTCAAAGGCCGATGGTTATGCGCATTTAGCCAGTGGTGCAAAAAAGGTTCTATTCTCCCATCCAGGCAGTACTGATCTAGATGCGACTATTGTCTATGGTGTTAATGAAACCAGTTTGAAAAATAGTGATCAATTGGTATCAAACGCATCATGTACCACAAATTGTATTATTCCTGTGATAAAAATATTAGATGATGCTTTGGATATTGAGTCTGGTACAGTGACAACAATTCACGCTGCAATGAATGATCAGCCGGTTATCGATGCTTATCATCCAGACTTACGTCGAACACGTGCGGCTAGCCAATCTATTATTCCTGTTGATACCAAATTAGCTGCTGGGATCACTCGAATATTGCCTAAATTCAAAGATCATTTTGAAGCCATATCGGTTCGCGTGCCGACTATCAATGTAACGGCAATTGATCTCAGTGTGACGGTAAGATCTAAAGTAACGGTAAGGAAAGTCAATCAACTATTGCAACAGGCAGCAAAGGATTCATTTCATGGTATAGTTGATTATACTGAATTGCCGTTAGTATCAACTGATTTTAATCATGATCCACACAGTGCTATTGTCGATGGTACGCAAACACGTGTTAGTGGAGAACACCTGATTAAGCTTTTAGTTTGGTGTGATAATGAGTGGGGTTTTGCCAATCGTATGCTTGATACGACATTAGCAATGGCTGCTACTGGTTTCAACAAATCTATCTGTTGACAGACAGTATGGGCATACTGTTCTCCATACACAGCAGAAGATTAATAATTTAGAGAATCAACGAGAGGATTCACCATGTCTGTAATTAAGATGACTGATTTAGATCTAGCGGGTAAAAAAATATTCATCCGGGCTGACCTAAACGTTCCTGTCAAAGATGGCAAAGTTACCTCTGATGCACGCATCCGTGCTTCTTTACCGACGATTGAAAGCGCTTTAAAACAAGGCGCAAAGGTAATGGTAACGTCTCATTTAGGTCGCCCTATTGAAGGTGAGTATAATGAGGAGTTTTCATTGAAACCCGTTGTAGACTATTTAGCAGATAAGCTTGATTACCCTGTTCGTTTGGTAAAAGATTATTTAAATGGGGTGGAAGTTGCTAATGGCGAGCTGGTGGTTCTTGAGAATGTTCGCTTCAATAGGGGGGAAAAAAAGGATGATGAAACTCTATCTAAGCAATATGCCGCACTTTGTGACATCTATGTAATGGATGCATTTGGTACCGCTCACCGAGCTCAAGCTTCAACTCATGGAGTGGCAAAATTTGCACCTATCGCATGTGCAGGTCCACTATTATCTGCTGAGTTGGAGGCATTAGGTAAAGCATTAAAAGAGCCAGCTCGTCCAATGGTTGCAATCGTTGGTGGTTCAAAAGTTTCTACTAAATTAACTGTTTTGGATTCTTTAGCAAAAATTGCCGATCAGATTATTGTCGGAGGGGGTATTGCCAATACTTTTATTGCTGCTGAAGGTCATAAAGTTGGCCGTTCTTTATATGAAGATGATTTGATCCCAGAAGCAGAAAAATTATTAGCGACTTGCGATATTCCTGTGCCAACCGATGTTCGTGTGGCAACCGAATTTTCTGAAACGGCACAAGCGGTGATGAAATCGGTTAATGATGTTAAAGATGATGAGCAGATTTTGGACTTAGGTGATGAAACTGCTAAACGTTTGGCTGATATCCTTAAAAAGGCAAAAACGATTTTATGGAATGGCCCGGTTGGGGTTTTCGAGTTCCCTAATTTTCGTCATGGCACCGCAGTGATTGCACAAGCCATTGCTGAGAGCGAAGCTTTCTCTATTGGCGGTGGTGGCGATACATTAGCGGCCATTGATCTGTTTGGTATTGCAGATAAAATCTCTTATATTTCTACTGGCGGTGGTGCTTTTCTTGAATTTGTGGAAGGTAAAAAATTACCTGCCGTTGTCGTGTTAGAAGAACGCGCAAAACAGTAATTATATCTGAAGAAAATGACAGGTAGTATTGCTTACCTGTCCAATAATAGGACTTTATCTCATGTCTAAGATTTTTGATTTTGTAAAACCAGGTGTTATTACCGGCGATGATGTGCAAAAAGTTTTTGCCATTGCCAAAGAGCATAAATTTGCGTTGCCGGCCGTCAATTGTGTAGGTACAGATTCGATTAATGCTGTTTTGGAAACTGCCGCTAAGGTTGGTTCTCCTGTCATTGTCCAATTCTCTAACGGTGGTGCCTCGTTTATCGCTGGTAAAGGTTTAAAAGCAGAAGGCCAGCAAGCTGCGATTTTAGGCGCAATTTCAGGAGCTCATCATGTACATCAGATGGCAAAACATTATGCTGTACCTGTGATATTACACACCGATCATTGTGCACGTAAACTACTGCCTTGGATTGATGGCTTACTGGATGCCGGTGAGGAATATTATAAAACCACCGGTAAACCACTGTTTTCATCTCATATGATCGACTTGTCTGAAGAGTCATTGGCGGAAAATATTGAAATTTGCTCCCAATATTTGCACCGGATGAGCAAAATGGGGATGACGTTAGAAATTGAGTTAGGTTGTACCGGCGGTGAGGAAGATGGTGTCGATAACACGGGCTTAGATAGCACATCACTTTATACCCAACCCGAAGATGTCGCCTACGCCTATGAGCAATTGAGTAAAATTAGTCATCGATTTACGATTGCGGCATCTTTCGGTAATGTACATGGTGTTTATAAGCCAGGTAATGTTCAATTAACACCAAAGATCCTTAAGAATTCACAAGAATACGTTGCGCAGAAATTTAATTTGCCAGCGGAAAATAATCTGAATTTTGTTTTCCATGGTGGTTCAGGCTCTACTGCTGAAGAGATTAAAGAAGCAGTCAGTTATGGTGTGGTAAAAATGAATATTGATACTGACACCCAATGGGCGACTTGGGAAGGCATTTTGAATTATTATAAGAAAAATGAAGGTTATCTACAAAGCCAATTGGGTAATCCAGAAGGTCAAGATAAACCTAATAAAAAATATTATGACCCTCGTGTTTGGCTGCGTGCGGGTCAAACTTCTATGATTGCGCGTTTAGAACTTGCATATAAAGAGTTAAATTGTATCAATGTGCTGTAACTAATCGCTATTCTATTTCCTGGTTCTCAACCCTATGGTTCACACCATAGGGTTTTTTATTATATAAAGTAAGCTCGTTTTTTCATTTGTTGCTTATTTGCAATAATTTATGCCATGTATACAAAACCCGCGAACGGCTCACAAAATATTTTTTTCTTGAAAATACCCATCCTCGAATGGATCCACGGGTTAATCCTTTAGTAAAAGCCAGCCTACTATTGTTGAATTTTTGTAAAATAATTATTGAGCAAAATTGGCCAATATGATTGCCGCACACTATATTAAATTTTTCATTAGATAGGTGGATTTTGAAGTAGATAGCGGATCAAAATTAATAATCAAGTTAGGTACAAAAAATGAACACAATGCTCAATAGTCAATATTATCATCTTGAGTCACAGAAAAATTTAACAAAATTTACTCGTAGTAGCGAATGGGGCCGGGTACCAATATTCGATAAAAAAGATAACGATGTAATAACTGGTGGGGCAGACGACGATACCATAAATGGTGGTGAAGGCGACAATACAATAAATGGCATGGAAGGTAACGATTTAATATTTGGTAATGGAGGCAAAGATATAATATATAGCGGGGATGGCAAAGATACAATAGTTGGTGGGGAAGGCAACGATACCATAAATGGTGGTGAAGACGACGATACAATAGATGGTGGGACAGGTAAAGATATAATAGATGGAGGGGAAGGCAACGATACGATAAATGGTGGTCAAGACGACGATATAATAGATGGCGGAACAGGTAAGGATACAATAGATGGCGGGGAAGGAAACGATACGATAAATGGTGGTGAAGACGACGATACAATAGATGGCGGTGCAGGCAAGGATATAATAGATGGCGGGGAAGGCAATGATAGCATATTTGGTGGTGAGGACGACAATATAATAAATGGCGGGGCAGGCAACAATACGATCGATGGTGGCAATGGCGACGATCTAATATTTGGCAATGGAGGCAACGATATAATAGATGGCGGTGCAGGCAAGGATATAATAGATGGCGGGGAAGGCAATGATAGCATATTTGGTAGTGAGGACGACGATATAATAAATGGCGGGGCAGGCAACAATACGATTTATGGTGGCAATGGCGACGATTTAATATTGGGCAATGGAGGCAACGATATAATAGATGGCGGGGAAGGCAACGATAAACTATATGGCAGGGTCGGCAACGATATAATAAATGGTGGTCAAGACGACGATACAATAGATGGCGAGGATGGTAACGATAAACTAAATGGCGGGATGGCAACGATATAATAGATGGCGGATATGGCAACGATACAATCGTTGGCGGGACAGGTAACGATCTAATAGGAGGTGGGGCAGGCGACGATATAATAAACAGTGGGGAAGACGACGATACAATAGATGGTGGGGACGGCAACGATAAAATAGAGGGTGGGGATGGCGACGATCTAATATTTGGCAATGAAGGCAACGATATAATAGATGGCGGGACAGGAGACGATAAAATAAATGGCGGAAAAGGCAATGATACAATAGATGGCGGGGATGGCAACGATTTAATAACTGGCGGGAAAAGCAATGATATAATAATGGGCAGCAGAGGCAACGATATTTTAGATGGCGGGGATGGCAACGATATTATAGATGGCGGCGATGGCAACGATTTAATAATTGGCGGCGATGGCAACGATACAATTAATGGAAGGAATGGCAACGATACAATAGAGGGCGGGACAGGTAGCGATAAACTATATGGTGGTTCAGGAATAGATATTTTTAACTACGAAGCAATTAATGATTCATTATTCACATCACCAGATATAATAATGGATTTTGAAGTTGGTATTGATAAAATAGATATTTCTTTATTGAGTAAAATTAGCAATAGTTTTTTTCATATCAACTGTGTAAATAGCTTTTCTGATAAAAAAAATGAAATGCTCATCAATTATGATAAAACACAAAATTTAACAAAATTAATGCTGGATCATGATGGTGATGGGCAGGCAGAATTTCAAATTCAAATAATCGGTTCAATCAATCCTATTGAAGATGTTTTAATATTTTAAATAAATGGGCTTCTGTTGTATTAAAGCAAGCGGATTAGCAAAAGTTTTTTAGTGGCGAACAAATAAAATTTTGGATAACTAATGATAAATCTTGCCTTGCCGAATATTGAAGCTGTTCCTTTTTTAATATCGGTAAAAGGGTACCAATGTTGCAGCAATTAGTACTCTGAACGCAGAAAAATCCGAAGAAGAAACATACTGTTAGACAGCGTAAATAATTCTCCATTCGGTTAAAATAGAACATCGACATATCAAACGACGAATACCCGCGATGTTAGTTTTCAAATCCTTCCGCGGGTGTCAAACCTTGTTTGCAGCTATCGAATTGATACACATATTAAGCGAAGAATAGCCTCACATCCGAAAAAGAACATCTTGTTACTGGCAAGCCAACTTTATTTGTTAGCTCGCTAGCAACAACAGCGTAATTTTTACGGATTTGCTGGCTAGTCAGCTAAAAAACTTTCTCCCTTAAACGTGAGGATGCCATTTTCAAATATATAATTTTTTAACGTCTTCAAATTCACTCTATATTGTTTACTGAGCCCTCTCAGTCCACCGGACTTTGCGATCTCTTTTGCACCTAATGACACTATCTCTGTTAACAACTCAGAGGTTATTTTATTGGGTTTGTCACCTAAAAAACGTTTTCCCCTAAATTTGAGCGTGCCATTTTTATTAGGGTAATTCTTTAACGTATCCAATCTCACATTATATTGTTCACTGATCCCTTTGATTCACCGGCTCTTGCGATCCTGTCTTCACCTGATGACATAATCTCTGTTAGCATCACAGGGCTTACTTTATTGGGTTTGCCACCTAAGATACCTTCCCCTTTAACCGTTAGTGTGCCTTTTTTATTAAGGTAACTCTTTAACATACCCAATCTCACATTATATTGTTCACTGATTCCTTTGAGTCCACCGGCTTTTGCGATCCCGTCTTCACCTAATGACATAATTTCTGTTAGAATTTCAGGGGTTATTTTATTGGGTTTGCCGCCTAAGATAGATTCACCTCTAACCGTTAGTATGCCTTTTTTATTAAGGTAACTCTTTAACGTACCCAATCTCACATTATATTGTTCACTGACTCCTTTGAGTCCACCGGCTTTTGCGATCCCGTCTTCACCTAATGACATAATTTCTGTTAGCATCACAGGGGTTATTTTATTGGGTTTGTCACCTAAAAAACTTTTTCCTCTAACTGTGAGCGAGCCATTTTTATTAAGGTAACTCTTTAACGTTTCCAAACTTACACTATATTGTTCACTGAGCCCTTTGAATCCACCGGATTTTGCGATCCCTTCTTCACCTAATGACACTATTGCTTTTAATAGCTCAGGGGTTAATTTATTGGGTTTGTCACCTAAAAAGCTTTTACCCCCAACTGTGAGCGTGCCATTTTTATTAAGGTAATTGTTTAACGTACCCAATCTCACATTATATTGTTTACTAAGCCCCCTCAATCCACCGGATTTTGCGATCCCTTCGGCACCTAATGACATAATTGCTTTTAACATCACAGGGGTTATTTCATTGGATTTGCCGCGTAGTACAGCTTCCCCTACAACCGTTAGTGTGCCATTCGTATACATGTAATTATATAACGTCCCCAATTTCACATTATATTGTTCACTGATTCCTTTGAGTCCACCGGCATTTGCGATCCCGTCTTCACCTAATGACATAATTTCTGTTAATATTTCAGGGGTTATTTTATTGGGGTTGCCACCTAGAAAGCTTTTCCCGCTGACAGTGAGGGTGCCATTTGCATTAAAGTAACTATTTAACGTACAAAAATTCACATTATATTGTTCACTGAGCCTTTTTAGTCCACCGGCATTTGCGATCCCGTCTTTACCTAATGACACTATCGCTTTTAATATCTCAGGAGTTAATTTATTGGATTTGCTGCCTAATAAAACTTTCCCTCTAATCGTGAGAGTCCCATCCGTATTGAGATGATTATTTAAGGTGGAATAATTTATCTTATATTTTTCACTGACCCCTCTAAGTCCACCGGCATTTGCGATCCCGTCTTTACCTAATGACACTATCGCTTTTAATAGCTCAGGGGTTAATTTATCGGGTTTGTCGACTAAAAAAAGCTTTCCTCTAACCGTGAGGGTACCATTTGCATAGAAGTAATTTTTTAAGGTGGTATAATTTACTTTATATTTTTCACTGATCCCGCTTAGTCCACCGGCCTTTGTAAACTCCTCTGGGCCTAATGACATTATCGCTTTTAATATCTCAGGGGTTAATTTATTGGATTTGCCAGCTAAAAAAAATTTTCCCTTTAGCGAAGGAGTGCTATTTGTTTGGGGATAATCTTTTAGTGTAGTCAAATCGACGCTATATTTTTCACTAAGTCCTTTTAGTCCTATGGCCTTTGTAAACTCTCCTGGGTTTAATAATACCCTCTCTGTTGACATTTTAGGGGTGACTAATTTTACTGTTTCTTTTTCTTCCAAAGTGTCAGTTTGACTAGTACTTTGAGTGAGTAAATGATGAGGAATATTATTGTACTCTATTTTCCTTTCTAAATTGGCATTATTCATTTGCTGTTGGGTAAGTTCATTAGCTATAGGATGAGAGGGTAAAGCTTCATCTTGAGGATAGATGCTGAACCAGATATCAAAGGTACTATGGTTACAAGAGTTGATATATTGATTCACAACTTGCTCGTAAGTTTGTGAAAGTTTTTCAACTACCTCTGGTTGTAGTGTATTAAGATCACTATAGGGGGTATGCAATAGAACCACCCACTCTGGATCAACCGGGCCTAAAATATGTGTTTCATCAAAGTTTGTTGCTCTTTCTAAACTGCCTGTTTTAGAAAATAGCAACGCTATCGCGCTAGTGTCTGGATCTTCAAAATTTTGTTTGAATGAGACGGCAGGTAAGCCAAATGCGGCAATAGCAAAAATTGCATAGGCTTTATTGTGAGAGACAAATCGCACTATTTCATCATAATTTCCGGCAAGAATGGTTGTTTCTCCTAGTTTGCCAATCATAGGGTATAAGGAATCAATGTCATCTGAAGGTAGAAAACCATTTATTTCTGGCTGTTGATTTACCGGATCAAGGACAATCTGAAATAGCAACGGCAAATTATCGCGCGCAGTTAATCCATTAGGTAGTAAGCGACTTTCTCCCTGAATATGAGCAGAAGATGATATTAATCGCTGTAGTAACATCTTGGGTGGATCATTTTCGTTGTGAAAAGCGGCAGGGGCAACTGTTGATAAATGATTTATTGGAAACACGTTTTGAACTCCATAACAACAGAATATAAATAAAGCATCAAGCATAGAAGAAAAATAATTATTGTAATAATTCAAGTCTGATTAGATAGTTACTTACTTTATTAATGCAGGATCCCCAAATGCCATCGCCATTGGCACTAGTGCCTAAGTCGTTATCACTCAGATTGGTTGAGTTGGAGCACATGCAAGTTCCATTAACGGTGCCAGCGATACGTTTATCCAGGGTGTTTTTGCATAATCTATAGTTTTCAACCAAGCAAGATTTTTTTATTTAGGATAAGCTGAATTATTAACTGACTGATTATATGTATCCAGATGAAGTCCTGACAAGAAAACACCCTACGAAGATAGGGAAGATCCTATAGCAACAATTATAAAATAGTCTTGAATCACACCACGAGCATGAGGAAGATCTACTAACTCCAAGAAATAACTAAGTAAAACTCCCTGTCAATACCTGCTACTCAGTATTTTTTCCACTTTCTCTTCTTTGTTTGATCGTAAACAGCATTGCTTGTGTTTCTACCCTTGTATGATGGAGCGGCAATTTCATTGTTTAAGGAATAGTAAAGTGAAAACGAAAATGAAAATGAGCTTTCTGGTACTAGCCTTCGGCGTTTCCTTCTCTTGTGCCGCGCTTGCACTACCCAATATTACTGTCCTGGCAACAGGCGGCACTATCGCAGGTAGCGGTGAGTCACCGGTCAAAGCCAGTTACACACCAGGGACAATCAAAGTCGATCAGCTCGTGGCGCTGGTGCCACAAATAAAGCAGATCGCCAATGTTAAAGGTGAACAGGTGGTTACTGTTCGTTCGCAGGATATGGATACCACGGTATGGCTCAAGCTGGCGCAAAAAATAAATGCGCAGTGTTCAGGTACTGACGGTTTTGTTATTACTCATGGTACCGATACCATTGAGGAAACCGCCTATTTTCTAAACCTGACAGTGAAGTGTGAGAAACCTGTAGTACTGGTGGGTGCAATGCGTCCGGTTACTGCACTTAGCTCTGACGCGCCGGTAAATTTGTACGACGCGATCGTGACGGCAGCGTCACCGGACAGTGCCGGGCGGGGTGTGATGTTGGTGATGAATGGCAAGATCCTTGATGCACGGGATGTGACCAAATTAAACACCGAGAATTTAGGGGCGTTCCAGTCGATTAATTATGGCGCTTTGGGAGCTGTCTCCGACAGCAAAGTCACCTATACCCGGACGCCTGTGCAAAAACACACTGGACAGACGCAGTTCGACGTCAGCAAGCTGACTCAACTACCGGAGGTGGGTATCGTCTATAATTACGCTAATGCGTCTGATATTCCTGCCAAGGCTTTTATTGATAACGGCTATCAGGGTATTGTGAGCGCGGGTGTAGGTAATGGCAATATCTCCCATGCTATATTAAATACGTTATCCAATGCGGTCAAAAAAGGACTGGTGGTGGTGCGTTCCTCACGTGTTTCTTCCGGGCCAACCACACGTAACGGCGAAATTGATGATGACAAACACGGTTTTATTGCGTCTGGGACGCTAAGCCCCTATAAATCCCGAGTGCTACTTATGTTGGCACTGACCCAAACGAAAGATCCAAAGAAAATCCAGCAATATTTTTCACAGTATTAATAATGACAGGGGCGCATAGCCCCATTATAGTCGCTGCAATTGTAGTAGTTGTTTATTGCTAAAAATGTTATTGCAAAAAATCTCTTGTTTTTGTCAAAAACTTATTCTTTTAAACTTTGACTATAATTTATAGGCTGAGTTAAAAAATTACGAATTTACAATCTATAGTAAAATAAATTTTTAATTTAATAAGTTATAAAATGTTGGATTGTCAACGCACTCTGTCAGTCCACACTCCAATATGGTGGATATAAGGTTAGCCAGTATTAAAAACATAAATAGATAAATCGCTATTTCTCTCGCAGGGGATTTTGCGACTTGTATTTCTGCGGCATTGAATAACATTAATACTGAAATAAACAGAATAATCGCTAAAGAGAAAAGTAAGGACCAAGTATAAAGATGCAGACCAAAGACGGTAGAATAATATCCTGGATCACCTGGCAGAATATGAATTAACAATTGTCGGGTTGCCGTCATACATGTGGCGATAGAACTAAAAATAATTATACTGTAATGGCGTTGATTAATGCCAAGGATAAGATTAAATAGAAAACCGATGCCTATCATTATAATGCCTACTCGTTGTAATAAGCATAGTGGACATGGTATTTCATGTAATATAATTTGATAACAGAACGCAACAATTAATATTGCACATATTCCTAATAACCCTAGAATATTTAGATTAGAAATGATCTTTGTTGAAGTTAGTGTTTTCATCATAATTCTCTAACTAAAAAGACAGATTAATATTGTCAGTTGCATGATATTTAAATAATAAAATAGTTATAACAAACAGCATTAATAAAAGTATGTAACTTAGTTTTCTCTGTTTGAAAACAAGTGAAATAGTGATTAGAAAAGCGATGATAAAAGGTAAAAACATTATAAGATCCTATTAATATAAAATTAACTATTAGATTTTATATGCACGATAATATTATCAAGATACATGAAATATCAGATGTTATTTTTAATTATAAATTATAGATGTTAACTAATTGATGTCAAAAATTATTAATAATATTTATTGGTAAGAAATAATCTAACTTAAGATTATTGTTATATTAAATTAAAAATTTTATATAATGAATAATTATAAAGTTATATGATTATTGATATAAGAAAAAAATGAAACATTACCATTAAAGAGGGTAATAAAACCAATTTTATCAGCTTAACATTACCCGTAAGTTTTCATTCTTAATAACAACTATTAATATTTCATAAAGTTAAATTATATAGTTGCTTTAATATTACCAAAACAGAAATACTTTATTTCTAAAAATTCATCGATCCCATAATGGGAACCTTCGCGCCCGAGTCCTGATTGTTTAATCCCACCAAAAGGCGCCATTTCATGAGAGATAAGTCCTTCATTGATACCAATCATACCCGTTTCCAATGCTTCAGCAACGCGATAAATGCGGTTGATATCGCGTGAATAAAAATAGGCTGCTAAGCCAAATTCGGTTTCATTAGCTAACTGAATTGCCTCTGATTCATCAGTAAATTTAAATAAGGGTGCTAATGGGCCAAATGTCTCTTCTTTTGCGACTTTCATTTGGTTATTTACATTAATCAATACCGTTGGCTCAAAAAATAATTTTCCTTGTGAAGCGACATTGCCACCGGTTAATATGTGTGCACCTTGTTCGATAGCATCGCTGATATGCTGTTTCACTTTGTCGATAGCTTGCTGATTAATTAAGGGTCCGAGTTGGGCATCTTTTTGACTTGCAGGCCCGATGCGCAGAGTTTTAACTGCAGCACTTAACCGTTTTGCGATCTCATCATAAATACTAGTTTGAACAAGAATACGATTAGCGCAAACGCAAGTTTGTCCACTATTGCGAAATTTTGCCGCTAATACACCCTGAACAGCGGCTTCTAAATCCGCATCATCAAAAACGATAAAAGGTGCATTACCGCCTAGCTCTAATGAAAGCTTTTTGACGGTATTAGCGCACTGCGCCATTAATAATTTGCCTACTTGCGTTGAGCCAGTAAAGGTTAATTTGCGGACAATAGGGCTTTCTGTCATCACCGAACCAATCGTTTTTGCATCGGTACTGGGTACAATATTCAAAACGCCGGCTGGAATACCTGCTTTTTCAGCAAGTACTGCTAATGCTAAAGCTGACAGCGGTGTTTCAGCGGCAGGTTTTAAAATAACAGTACAGCCAGCCGCCAGAGCAGGCGCAACTTTTCTGGTGATCATGGCATTGGGAAAATTCCACGGCGTAATAGCAGCTACAACTCCAACAGCTTGTTTGATGGTCATTATTCGGCAATCAGCGACAGGAGATGGGATTGTTTCACCATAGGTTCGCTTTCCTTCTTCAGCAAACCATTGGATAAAACTAGCGCCATAAGTTATTTCACCCATTGCTTCGTTATGGCATTTACCTTGTTCCAAACTCAATATTTCTGCTAAGGCTGACTGATTCTCCATAATCAGATAAAACCATTTATTTAAAATTTGACTGCGTTGTTTTGCGCTCATTGTTCGCCAGGCGGGTAATGCCTTATCAGCGGCAGCGATTGCTTTTTGTGTTTCGTTTTTGCCTAAATCACTAACTTTAGCAATTACATTACCATTAGCGGGATTAATAACATTAAATGTTGAATGCTTGTCAGCATCGACCCATTGACCGTTAATATAGGCTTGTTGACGGAAAAGGGGAGAATTAATGAGATTATTTTCCATTGATTTTTCTCCAGAATTTAGGGGTGGAATACCATTTGATATTTTATCTTTAATTTTATTTTCAATTGTGGCTAAGAACTGCAGAATAACACATGCAACAATTGCTAACTGATTTAAAACTGCGTTAATAATAGTTATCATCATTACTAGGTTAGATTTTTATTCTAATTTAGAAAAATACAATAATCAGCTAAGCACAAATAACACCAATTTTATTGCACTAAATGATGATCACGGGTTAATAATTTTGTATCAGGCGATTATTTTGTCGTGTTAGTATCATATTGTTATATGGGATACCTCATTCATCATAGATATCAGCAATTATATTATAGTGAAGGGATCAATAAAATTTTGTTCACTACATTGGAATGTTAAAATAATATGTTGCTATCGCTGCTAGCGATCATAATTGGATATTCAAAAAAGTGGAGTTGTCACTAGTAGCCCAATCTTATCTGTTAGCTGGCTAAAAAACAGCAGCGTAACCTTTGCTGCTCTGCTGCTGTAAATGCAACATAATAAATTTATCATTATCTATTAAAACAATATGATAACCAAACTTTATTAAGAGGAATAAAAATAAACGCTACGAAATCTTAATATTATTTTTGTTGATTAAATAATATTTTCGCAGAAAGAAAATTATCGTTGTTATTACTACCCTATTCAGCACTATTATTGTGGTTATTCATAAAACTTCCCTTAATATTATTCAGGTTTTGTTGTTAATTAAGTAAATAATAATTCAATTAGAATAATTATTATTCTTCTATAGCCATATAATTGAAGGTACAATAAAAGTATAACAAATTATTATTTGATCTATTAAGGCGTTTTTTTGCTATTTTATATGGCTAAAAAATTCTTTTATGCTTTAGTTGCCTAAAAAAACGTTCTATTCTAGCCAAATTAAATTTTTTACGATTAATGTGATAAAGCCAAAAGTTACTAATAAAAATCTACCACTCTGGCAAAAAAAATTGATATGATAAATGATATTGGTTATCAGTATCATTTACATTGTGGGATATTAATATGTTTTCTCCCTCTACTATCTTTTTTGCAAATTCTATTAACTCTACTAATTCTTTAGAAAAGACTTCAGAAGCTAAATATAATATAGATCAATCAACTTTTTCTTCTATGATAAATAATGTTAGTAATTCTAATCAGAATATAGATAACGAATCTACACCTTCTATTCTTATACAGCCAAACGCACTAGATAAACAAAAAAATATATTAAATAGTGCAAAAACTTCTTGTAAAAAAATAACAAGTTCAGCATATCATTATTTGCGTTCAATTGATGGTATTGATGAATTTACTGGGGCGACAGGACAAATTTTACCACAATTTCAACAGGCATTATTATCGTTAAGTATATTACTACCCGCAATTCCTTTTGTTGGAATTGGTGCTAAAGGTGCTATTGATGAAGCAACAGAAAATTTTCAGGTTATTTATCCTTCGTTTATAAAAGAAATGAAGCAAAAAAAACAGGAAATATTAAAAGCATTACAACAAAATAATGCTGCAAATGATGTCGACAAGAAGCTTATTAAAAAAGATATTGAACAATACTTCGATGCTTGGATTGATTGGTTACAAGGTGAAAATAAACAAGAAAATAGCGAACATTTCCAGCAACTGTGTGCTGTCTGGCAAGACTTGCAAGAACAAGGTCATGGTTCAGCAAAGATTCCTTATATGGCTAAGGAATATCAACGTATTAAACAAGAATTCCCTGCTGTAAAAATTGAACGCAATTCTTCTCCATTGCAAGCCGCAGCGATGAGTTTGATGACGGCAGGAATGGTTGGTTTGTCTGCAAAATCAATTGCAGATCTATTGTTATCGCAAGGGATCCAGGCAGCAGAAGTAGCTAGTGATGCGGCAGGGTTGGTAAGCAATATTCTACTTTTGCCAGCCCAAATAATGATGACATCCTATGGAATTGCTCAAACCATTGCTGGATCTAAGCGAGATAAGCTACTACAAGAAAATCGTACTTTATTAAAAAACAACCAACACCAAGATTTTGTTAAAGAAAATATTGCCCAATTAAAAGAAATAGCAGATCGCAAAATACATTATAATTCGAAGCAAAGATTGGAGTATGGGGCTGTAACAGCGATTGGGCAGTCAGCGATGGCATTAAGTTCTTTAAGTGCCATTACTGGAGTTGGTGCGGCGGTAGGTTTTGTACCTGCTGCAATTGGCGCTCCAGCGACTATTTATGGAGCCTTTATTCGCATAAGAAGTAAAGTGCAAGAAGTAAAATTTTTAGGGGTTAAAGAAGCTGAAAATTTATCTAATAAACGATTAAATTTTGATAAGCTAACGAAAAATAAAGCTAAAGAAACCGCTCCAGTCACTAAGCAAGCACCTCTATCAACGACTGATACACATAATACTGTTGTTAAAACAGCCACTAATACTATGCTACAACAACAAAAAATCTTAGCAGAAGCAAAATTACTCTCGATAATTCAAAAGATCCTCAATAAAGCCTATCAGAATAATATTTTACTAACTGCACAAACATTACATAAAGAGGTTAGTTATGAAGTAAATCAATTATTTGATAGAGTAAATAAGAGTCAAAAACGATTTATAGAACAACCAAATAAACATTTTATCCGCCAACCGACTAGTTTATTATTAGATGATTTAAAAATAATAAAAGATATGCTTACCATTGGTGAATACAGGATTGACTGTATTGAAAATAAATTAATAAATCAACAAGGATACTATGATTTAATGTCTAGCTTAGGGCAGATACAAAAACAGCATAAAATATTGCTATCAACAACTAGCCAAGAAAAAATATTAAAATCTTGTGTGCACGATTTTTTAAAGCTAACAACAGAAAACAAAATAATCAAAGCAGCTTTACAACAGCAAGATGGTATTTCTGATAAATTATTTACTTGGCATGACCTGCAACAACTAATCCAGATTGATAAACAAGCAAAAACTATTTATACCCAACATTATAACCATTATTTTATTAAACAAATGAAAAATGAAGCTAAATTTTTAAGGGATGATGCTTATGAGCATATAATAAATGCATTAGCAACGGAAGCAACAGCTGAACAAAATACCAACAACCCCGTATAGTGAGACACTGTTAGTTATATCTACTTTAATAATAACATGTTAAACAATAGAGCTAATGTTAATTTATCACTATGCTACAGATATTAAGTTAATTTAAATAAAAAGTTTTTTTTGCAAATTTTAACTAGCGTCTATTATAAGAACGAGTTTATCGTTAGGGTTATAGATTGCATTTATTTAAAACAAATCCTATTGGATGAAATTGTAATAAAAAATAGAGTAAAATGATGTTAGAAACTTTTTTTATCGCGCTGTGACATGCTAGATTGTGATATTTGGTCACTAAAATAAATGGCAAAAAATAGCAGCACGAAAGATGGACAATTTTTCGTCGAGTAACGGTAAATTATTTACTTTATTAAATACCAGGGATAACTTATTAAATAATCCAAATTAGTTTCAAAGTACTTATTGCTAATAAGTTTTTAAAATAGAGTTTATGATAAATATTTTGTTTTATATGACCATGCAGGTTTAACAAAAGGTGTCATATAATTGTCTAATAAATATTATCAAAATATTTGGCACAGATGACATATAAACTCAATTATTTTTCACAAAAATAACATCTTGTAAATATGCTAGATGTTGGAGGTCAGCTAATATTTTCTATTTATGCTAAAGGGGCGAATGGCTATTATTGATATTGTATATATAAAGGTTTTGGCTCTAAATTAAGAATTTCTTGCTTAGAAAGCAATCTATGAGGAGGAGAGATTAAATCATTTTTATAAAATATTTTTATCCCGGTATAAATAGCATTTGGTTCTGAAGATATCACTTGGCTATACTTGGTTTTTTTTACAATCGGTGCGCCAAAACCATCCATATTTAACACAACTTGCACATTTTTCGATTTTTTCACGTTATCAAAATCAATCACCATTCTCTTTGTGAATCGGTGAATAACTAAAACTTTAGGTGGTAGATTAAACTCTTCAACCAAATTTGATAAATAATCAATAATATAATTAATATCTACAGAAGATATAGAACCTATTGCCTTCCCAGGTATATTGCCATTGTGCATCATAAACTCAGGATCTATACCTAAATGAACATTTGGCATTTTTAAATAAGGTCGAAGTCTTGTCACCTCATATCTTAAATCACTCAATCCGGGTTGGATGTCTAAAAATAAAATGGTGTCTTTTTCCATACCGGCGATTGAAATTGCATTATCTATTTGGTATTTGTTCATCCTGTTAATGTATTGGCCATCATTACCTGGATTATTACTTGCAACGATGGTTATATAGTGCAAAGCCATTATCGCTGGGGTTGTCGGATCTGCTGCATTCCACTGTGCAGCTTCAGTTTTTAATTTATTCCACATCTGTAAGGGGGAATACTCGCCTAATACTCCCATTTTTCTTGAGTCAAAATTACCATAATAAGCAACGATTCTTCTATCTGGAAGCAGGTATTTATCTGAGTCATTATCTTTTTTAATTAATTTATTTTTATGCAAAGGAACTTCATTTGTATTTTCTATACAATAGCTTTTTGTGCTCGCTTCATAATAGAACAGAGCGACAAATAGAATAATATTGTACATACATGTTCTAATTCCCATATTCTTTTTTCTTCTCTTTGATAGAACAAAGTGTTCAGCTCAATATTGCCAAATTGTATACTCTCCCTATCAGTATCTATCACATCCATGGCCAGGTTATTTTCGACTGATAGATGCTTTTCCTAAGTTGCAAAAATTTTTTACTAGTGGCTAAATTAAATGTTGCCTATATTCATCTTTGAGCACTGATCCGTGGATGTCAAGATTTAACACTTTATTAATATTAATGAAAATGATTTTTATATTGTCGTGGTCAATTTATTGTGCTTTTTTGCTTACTGATTAATTTCAGTCTCGATAACCTAAGTAGGTTGTTTTGTAGAGTATTTTGAAACTGGTTAGCCTGAAGAATTTTTGTTTTTTTTATTTTTTACGCAATAATCTATTTGTCATTATTAACATACCGATATATTACATTTTAAAATTGATAAAGAGTTGCTGAACTATACAACCCAGATTTAGGATGAGGGAAGCTGTGGTTATATCTCTCATAGTGAACTAGCTAAAGAATAGAATTTTATAGCACAAGATTTTCAATATATTAGAAAAAACTTGAAATACTAAATTATTAATTGTTGATGAATAGGGACAGCTGTTTAATGTGGCTGATGTAGAAAAATTATGTCAATACTCTAATTTTGTGTAAGAAAAATAAATGAAATTAACTCTAATATAAAAAATAATAAGGATTTATATTCAGCTTTATCTAAAATAAGTAACCAACTTGAATTTTTAAAAAAAGGATATTGAGATTTATTGTGGCATATTGCTGTTATCTGAAAATTGTAATAATGTTTATCTTACTGATTCCATTATAGAATCTAATACATTAGAAGAAGTCTTTGATAAAATTAGTTTTTTTAAACAAAAAATTTATAATATAAATAATTCAATAATTGACAAAGAAACATTATTATTTGAAGTTAATGATTTTTTTCATTAATAGATGAAAAATTTAAAAAAGTAGAAGAACATTATTTAATTATTATGGAAAATTATACTGATAATAAATTATCCTATATAAAATTCACCTTTACATTTTAAAAAAGAAGAAATTTATCTATAGCTGATTGATTATTTGTTAAATCAGAATTTAAGCAAAGAAATTGATATTAAAAAAATCAATGAAAAGAATTTTTTAGAATTATATTCAGAATATATCTATCATGATGTAAGAATATATCCTCAAGCACTTATAGAGCTAAAATATTTAGTAAGATCATTTAGTTACCAAGAAATGACTCAACAAAGTTTTATTGAGTTAATAATAGAAGTTCATTCATTAAGTCATTCTTCATTTGATTTATTAAATCAATTACTGGCAAAAGAGGCACATTAGTAAAAACAAAGATAATTTACTGACTGTGTACTTAGTTAAATGTGCTGGCAACAGGGATAATTAAAATGATAACTCAGACTTTATTTATTTCGTTATATCAAATAATAGTTTGAGTTTTTTATATTCTATATTTATAGGCGGATTTTCAATAGTTATTTTTGCTAATTTTATTCTGGCTGTTATTTTATCAATGACTTGATAGTTTAATAATTGAATGCTGAAGTCAATTATATGCTATTAAAAATATTTATAAAAATCTATAAACCCTAACATGAAAATTACTTAATTTTTCTATTATATTGGCAAATTGAGTAATATTTAAAAATAAGCAAGTATGTGGCGGTGAATTTGTAAAAATAAAGGAATGTTATAACCTCTTATAGTTTGTTAAAAAAAATAACATTTAAAGATGGGAGGGGGTATGGGGGGAAGTTATACGCATATTAGGATAAATTACAATAATTCCAATCAATCGGATACTCGGTATACATTACCTACTTCAGTTCAAGTCCCAACCGTTAATTCTTCTGATAGGTCAACTCCATTACCCTCTACCGAGGCCACAACGACGTTGCCAACTTCACATAGCACAATGAGGTGGTCGTCTTCACATAATACAACCACGTCGCCAACTTCGCATAGCACAACGACATTGCCGACTTCGCACGTAACGATTAAGATGCCTGATGCGGGTGTTGATTTGAACTATGGGTTAATCAATAATACTCCGACATCAACGCAGCCAACTGTGACCTCAACGACAGCGCCAACTTCGCATCCTGTAACGACAGCGCCAACTTCGCATCCTGTAACGACAGCGCCAACTTCGCATCCTGTAACGACAGCGCCAACTTCGCATCCTGTAACGACAGCGCCAACTTCGCATCCTGTAACGGCAACGCCAACTTCGCATCCTGTAACGACAACGCCAACTTCGCATGTAAAAATTAAGATACCGGGTTCAAATGTAGATTTAGACTATAGTTTGATAATAGATAGAACACCGACTTCATCACAGCCAGCAGTAACGTCAAAGGAAGCATTATTTATACCTCGTTCACAAGCGTCAAAGCAAATTGTCGAGCTAATGAATGATTATGCCAGAGGTGGTTATAGTAATGGAGTTAATAATAAACCTTCTTATGATATTACTAAAGCGGCAGAACAAATATCGCGAGAAAATTCAACCTGGAATGGTAAAAATATTCTTGGTAGGCATGCTGACATAACTTACACTTTTTATGATTGGGGGCAGGCAAATTCGAATTCGCCTGGTTCCACTCAGGTGGTTGGCCTTAGTGAACAACAACAGCATCAAATATTGCTCGCATTAGATTCTTGGGCTTATGTCGCTAATATCACTTTTAGCCTTAAATCATCGCTCAGTGGCCGAGCAAATCTTGATTTTGGTAATTTTAACAGAGTGCAAGGTCAAGCTTTTGCTTATTTACCCAATTCTGGGGCCCTTTCCGGCGAATGCTGGTTTAATGTACAGAACCATTCAGAAAATTTATATCCAACTAATGGCAATTATGGCCGACATACTTATGTTCATGAGATTGGTCATGCCTTAGGTTTATCTCATCCGGGTGAATATAATGCACAAGAGGGTGTTAGATTAACTTATCTGTTTGATGCGAGTTATAAGGAAGATTCTCGTCAATTTAGTGTAATGAGTTATTGGCGTGAAGATGTTACCGGTGCCTATTTTCAAGGGCTTTATGCAGCGGCGCCCTTGCTAGATGATATTAGTGCTATACAAAGGTTGTATGGGCCAAATATGAATACTCGCACTGGAGATACAATCTATGGTTTTAATTCTAATACGGGCAAAGATTACTATTTAACCAATGATGCCCGTATAGAGCTGATATGCTGTATATGGGATGCCGGAGGTAATTATACTTTAGATCTTTCCGGCTATTTTCAGAGACAACGAATAAATTTGAACGAGAGTACATTTTCTGATGTTGGTGGTTTAAAAGCTAATCTTTCAATCGCTAAGGGAACCGTTATTGAAAATGTTATTGGCGGTTATGGCAATGATACTATTGTCGGTAATGATGCAGCTAATAATATTAAAGGCGGAGCGGGCAATGACACTATTTATGGAGGACTTGGTGCTGATCGACTTTGGGGTGATGGCGTAAATCCGCAATCGATTCGGTTTACTCAGGCCATGCAAAGTATTGGTTCAGAGAAGTTTAATTTTGATACTTTAAGTCCAGAGCAGTGACAAACTATTGAACAGGAGATAACTGCATTTGATTCAGCCAATGCGGCTGGAATAATAGGAGCAGAAGCTGACCAATCTACCACGCAACAACAAATAACAACGCAGCAAATAGCCGATCGGAGAACCGCGGCTATCTCTCATGAAATTATTGAAGAAGATCGCTTTATTTATTTTTCTGCTAAAGAATCAACACCTTCAGCTTGCGACATGATTATAGGATTTCAGGCTGGAATTGATAAAATAGATCTCTCTGCAATGAAAATTAGCAATAAGGCGCAAAATACAAATAGAGACTATGTTGTTGAACAGTTTAGTCATAAGATTGGAAAAATTGAGGTAAAGCATTATTCGGATAATGGACATCGTATTCTTATCAGAGGGGATAGTTATTCTGAAGGGGATTTTATGCTAGACATTTTCGGTACCTTTAATCCAGATACCGATATCATTGTATGGTAGTTATATTAGCTGCCTATAATCTGGCAAATAAGAAAGAAAATAATGTTAGTATTATTAACAAGCTTAAATGATTGGTTTGGATTTTATATTAGTAAATAGATGGTATTGAATGCATCTATTTTGCTCATGATATTAATTTATTTCTATTTAAGACGCATTAAGTTAGTAAAGCTGAATAGATTTTTTATTTGCTATGCTGTTACCGATATGAATAATAATAAAATTAATATTCTAATAACTATTTGTTTTAAAAATGTAAAATGAATTTTTTTATTTCTCTGATAATTCAATATTCATCGGATGGTTTATTATGACAGGGGAAAATATAATGCTATTTATGTTGCCTTTAACTCCCCAACTTTGGCTGTCCTGTAAAGACATGGCCGAAGAGACTATTTTTGTAGATTATTTATGATGTAACAAATCTAGAACCGATTTTAATAATCATGTCACTGTATTAATTTCAGATTATGATAAATTTTATACCATCAATCAAACTAGGTTAAAAAAAGAGGCCAGATGTACTGGCCTTATCAGGTTAGAAGGAAGTGTAATAACAATATTATTTTTATTTTTAATGGTTTTGGCTACAATTAATTTTTAACAATATTTTCTTTTCTTTCATTGAACTAATTGAATTTTATTGTTTTGGTGGTTGAGTATTTTGTTGCATGCTAGCCGCTTTTTCTTTAGCACTTTCGCTTAATGCGTTTGCTTTATTTGTTATATCCTCTTTAGCCGCTGCTGCTTTATTTGTTATATCCTCTTTCGCCGCTGCCGCTTTATCAGATAATGTCTGTACTTCAGAATTAAACCCTTCTTTAACCTGAGTTGCTTTCTCTTTTGCTTGATTTGTGACTTCAGTCGCTTTATCTGAAATATTTTGCTGTAACTCAGATGTTTTTTGTTGGGTTGCTTCTTTTAATTGATCTGCTTTAGTTGATAGTTTATCAGCTTCTTCAGTGGCTTTATTTTTTATATCGGTCGCAGCTTCTTTTGCCTCATCCACCACTTGTTTGGCTTTATCTGCACCCGCCTGTTTTATTTGTTCAGCACTCTCCTTGGTTTGTTGGATGGCATCGTCGACTTTAGGCGATTCATCACAGCCAGTAACAGCAGTTATTATACCCGCCAAGATGAGCATACTTAGAATTTTTTTGTTCATTAATAGGTTCCTTTCTCTATATTCATGGACGATCATAAATAAGTATATAATCAATAAAAAAGACTTTAACATTATAGATACATCTTTTGAATAAAGACATAAGACAGGATATAAGATTTTAACAACATAACAACTTGATATGTATAACTCTGTAGCTTATGTTCATTATTCATTAAGCATAGATGAGAATTAGAGGAATGAAAAAAAATTAGCATAAGTAATTGTGCTAAAATGATAATAGATAATCCTTCATGAGTGGTATGAATGATTACTTCAAATCAATCAGTCGTATTGTATCTTAAATCAATAAGCCGCGCTGATCGGCGCGTCTTATTGTTCTATTTTGCTGGAGAATATTACCTGCTATTAAGATTTCAAACTGATTTTATCAGTAAAAAAATCATCAGACTTTTCTTTCGGTGTGCCTCGGCATCCGTCACCATAGTGTTCACCTTCCCAACGACCAACAAGTGCTGCACCCATGGCATTACTCATGACATTGGTTGCTGAACGTCCCATATCTAAGAAAGGATCAATGCCCATTAATAAAATTAAGCCAGCTTCTGGAATATTAAATTGGGTTAGTGTCGCTGCAATAACGACCAAAGATGCCCGCGGTATGCCGGCCATACCTTTAGATGTCAGCATTAAAATCAACAGCATCGTGATTTGTTCACCCATACTTAAATGGATATTACATGCTTGACCGATAAAGATAACTGCAAATGAGCAATAAGCCATTGAACCTACAAGGTTAAATGAATAACCAATGGGTAAAACAAAGCTAGCAATCTTATTAGAAATACCAAACTCTTCCAGTTTTTCTAAAGTACCAGGGAAAGCGGCTTCAGAGCTTGAAGTAGTAAAAGCGAGTAAGGCGGGTTCCATAATGTGTTTAACTAAGCGTAAAATGCATGGGCCAACGATTAACACCGATACTCCAATTAAGATCACCCACAGTAATGCTAGAGTAAAGTAAAATTCTCCCATAAAAATGCTAGTACTGATCAGTACACCTAATCCGCGTTCAGCAATCATGGCGGAGATAGCGGCAAAAACGGTAATAGGGGCAAAAAGCATAACGTAGCTTGTCAGCTTTAACATTACGTAAACCAGTGAATCCAGAATTTTAATAATCGGTTCACCTTTTTTACCTATAGCAGATAAGCTACATCCCATAAAAATTGAGAAAATTACAATCTGTAAAATCTCATTACGCGACATCGCATCAATAATGCTGGTAGGTATGGCGTGAGCAATAAAATTGTGCAAAGAAAAGGTCGTAGGTGCGATATTTGTCACCGCTGAACTGCTATTTGCCACGAAATTAATACCTGCTCCTGGTGTAAGAATATTAACAATAACCAGACCAACGGTAATTGAAATGAAAGAGGCGACCATGAACAGTAACAACGTTTTTGAGAAAACCCGCCCCAATGTTTTGGCATCACCCATTTTGGCGATCCCGACGATCAGTGTTGAAATAATCAATGGTGCAATGATCATTTTTATCAAACGCAAAAAAATATCGGTAATGATTGAAATATTTTTAGCGTAGCTCGTTGTTACTTCTGTACTGGTAAGTGAATTTAATGCAAATCCAACGATTATCCCGGTGATCAGGCCTATAATAATCCAAGTAGTTAAACTTTTCGATTTCATAATGATTCCGTTTTTGTCAGGCTGGTATTAGATCTCATATTATTTAACAAAGCCTGAATTAGTATTTCAGTGTTATTATTTAAGTCATCCTTTAATTTTGTTAAATAAATGCATTTAAAATGAGAAATAATATCGATTTGTTTTTATCGAAATTGATACAATATTCTGGTTTAGATACATGATTAGTATCAAGTTAAGTGAATGTTTATATTGATTATTTGTTATTTAATTAAGTGTTAAATTACATGTTCAAAATAATTCATACCATTAAGCATTAAACACATTAGCATTTTGATATGCTATGCAATCCTACAATGTAGAATGATAACCATAACAGCATTAAAGTGAACAAACCATATAATTTAATGAATAATTTTAAATTTTGTGAATTAACGAGCTGATATTATTAGTTTATTTAATTAATAAAATGCTCTAGTAATAGCGGGGATACGACTATTTTTGCCATTATTAACTAATAATTTAGCTTTTTAGTTATTAATTAATTGATATCTTAAACAAAAGTACGCCACTATAATCTTGTCTAAAAATTAGTCAGTTTAAATTTGGTTATGAATATGATTTTTATCTTTAAATCTTATGATTAGCGGTGTTATCCCCTGATAATTAACCAGGGGAATGAATGAAAGGACTATTTTTTTAGTTGATCATAAGTTGTTAGTGGTTGTTGTTTATTATAAGGATCACCAATGTAACGTGGGGCAGGCAGAAAATTTTTGTTAATGACGCTTTTGCTGGCATCAAATCCATCATATTCAAGTCCGGCTAAATCTGACCAAGTGTGGATCAAATGCATAATACTATAGGGTCTATTTACCATGTTATCTAAATGGTGGTGATGAGCATTAAGCCATTGCGGTGATTGCCAGATAATAAAAGGGATCTCATACATAGGGCGCGTTGGTGCTGCTTCATTACGACCTAATATATGATATGGCGGTGTGTCAAAAACTTCTTCTCCATGATCAGAAAAATAGACTAAAAAACCGTTTTCGTTAGATGCAGCAAAATCTTTAATTAGCGTTGCCACGACCTTATCGTTGAAGTGTTGTGCACTATCATAGTCGTTATAATCGGCTTGTTCACTTTTGCTAAGATTAGCCGGCATAGTATCTGTTTTATTATCAAATATCCCCTCATTTTTAGGATAGCGATAGGCATATTTCATATGAGTGCCAAGTAAATGGACAACAATAAATTTTTTCTCAGCGGGATCTTTTAATACCTCCTGGAATGGAGTTAGCACCGATGTGTCATATTGCCGTGAACTTTGCGCCATATCGTTGTTCAGGTAATATTGTTTATCCGTCTGACGTGAAAACGCAGTTAACATCGTATTACGCTGAGTTATAGTTTGTTGATTGGTGATCCAGAAAGTTTTATAACCCGCTTGCTTCATCATATTCATTAACGAGGGATGCGTTTTATAAAGTTCGGGTTGTAATTGATCGGCGAAAGTTAATGCTTGTTGTAACACTTCGATAGTGTAAGGGCGTGAAGTAACCACATCGGTGAATACTTTTAAATTATTAGGGTATTGTGCTGCTAACGCGTCTAGTTGTGGTGTTGTTTTACGGCCATAGCCCTATAAACTCATGCGGCCTCGGCTGGTCGACTCACCAATGATCAACACTAATGTTCTTGGCGTAGAACCATTGTTATCAATCAAATTTTTTAATGGAGGAATTTTAGCATTGTTGGTTAAGATAGCCTCCATATTCATCAGCTGATTCTGATAGAGAAAATAACCACTAATAAATTGCCAAGGGGCAGCATAAGCCATTCTCGCATTTAAATATGGCATGAGATCATCAAGATCACCGTTTGATTTGATAACTTTTTTGTAAAAAGGGGCGCCAAAAAGAATACCAATAATAATCGTTGACAATAAAAGTTTAGCAGAAACGGATATATGAACAGGTTTTATGCGTGTCCATAAAAAAATAGCGATTAGCGTATAAAGCAATAGGGTTGCGATAACTTTAATACTTAAATATTGCGTTAAGAATTCACTAGCTTCATGTGTGTTTGTTTCAAACATGATAAACATGACACTTTGTGAAAATTGTTGGCCATAAACAATATAATAGGCCAAGGCGATCGCAGAGGATAGCCAAAGAATAAAGCCTATAATAGCGGTAACCAATTTAATATGGCGAGAAAAAAACAGGGCTGGAATAAGCCAAACAGTGCTGTATAAAAGAGAATCTCTTAGCCCAATGGTATTACTTTGACCGGTTGTTACTACAATGATCTGAATAACCGTAGAAAAATAGAGAAAAAAGACAAGTAACCAGATAAAGGCTACCAAGTTATTTTTTTTACTTGGTGAAGAATTAAACATATAATTTATGCTCATCAATTTGGTTTTTCAAACGTAAGGTGTTGGGTATTATTTTCATTATCAGGTTTTGGGCGACTGATAATTTTTTGAACATTAAACGAAATACAGATAATTGCAACAAAAATATTATTGCTCTTAAGTGATTGTTGAAAATGCGTTACCAGATTTACACTAGTTAAGAAGTATTATTAAATGATATTTTATTTTGACTAACAAGATAGCCAATTATTTTGGGTTTTAATAATAAAGATAAAGATTATAGTAATAATAACAGCAGCTAGTGCTTTGATTTGAGAAAAATATATAAAATGATCAGTAATAGCAGTGGAGTTATAGTGAAAACTCCACTGAAAATTATTTTATAAAATGTTATTTTTTTATTAAATAGTTTTTATCATTATTTTATTTATTAATGAGTCGGCCAAATGTTGCTATTATTGCTATTACTATTGTTGTTGTTATTATTATTTGGATTATTATCTTTTTGTCCACCATTATTCGAACCGCTATTGTTCCTATTACCGCTTTGTCCTCCATTGTTCGAACCGCTATTGTTGCTATTACCGCCTTGTCCGCCATTGTTCGGGCCACTATTGTTGTTATTACCGCCTTGTCCACCATTATTCCAGCCGCCATTGTTCGAACCGCCATTATTGTTACCACCGCCTTGTCCGCCATTATTCCAGCCACCGTTGTTCGAACCACTATTGTTGCCATTACCGCCTTGTCCGCCATTATTCCAGCCGCCATTGTTCGAACCGCCATTATTGTTACCACCGCCTTGTCCGCCATTATTCCAGCTGCCATTGTTCGAACCATTGTTATTGTCTTGCTCAACTTTTATTGTTAATCGGCCAACAAATTTTAAGGTAGCCATAAGACGACTTGGCCCGCTATTAAGACAACGTAAGTAAAATTTTGCCAAATTAATATTTGTAATGGTGGCATCCGGTTGAATATCACCAGTTTTATAAAAACTAACTCCTGCATAGGCACCCATTTCGCCAGCTACAAATTCAGTGTTATTTCTTACCATTCCCCACATAGACCACCAATCGTGATCAGCTGTACTTAGTTGATGATCGTTTATTGCATAACCAATTCCTGGCGTTCCAGTAGCATAAACTTTGTTACCATTATAAATATCGACATAGCTATTATAATCACTTGTTCTTGCTAATATACGAAGATTGTTTTTAGGGCAGCTGCCATGAACTTTAGTGCTCATCTGTCCTTCAAGAGGGCCAATAATTCTGGTACCAATCGGCATATTTGATTTTATCGTCGCTGCGCCAGCAAAATGGACATAATTTTCTCCTAGGTGGTCGGGTATTATATCATTAGCCCATGCTATGTTTACCATAAAGAGAGGGATTAGTTTATATATTAATTTCATCTGTTCTTATCCTCATAAATAGTTTTAGTGTATTAATTTTATATTTATAACTTGTGGTAACTTATTAATAGTTTGCTGATATTCTGTTGTAAAAAAGCTTGAATAGATTATTAAGAGAGAAAAATTAATGAATAGAGTTTTTTATCTAATTTGATTATTTATTTTAAAGTATTGCTATTTTTGCATTGCTTTAATTAAATGATATTTATTATACCCATTTCCACCTTATCATCATTTATCTACTTTGACGAAGGCATTAAATACACGCTTTATTGAATTAATTTAGTGAATTAAATGTATTGATAGCTTAAATTTAATATTTATAATAAGTTTTTTTAGAAAAAATTTTCTTTAAATAGCAATTGGTAATAAAAACAATTTACTAAATTTTAATAATAATGAAAGTGAGAACAATGAAGTTATCGTCATTGGTAAGGAAATAGCGATAACTTAGCCGGCATTATTGTAAATAGAAGCTTGAATTGCCTTTTGTCTGTCTCAAAGAATACAAAGTTGAAAATGTTATTTATCAGCTACATTTTAGCCTGAGAAGGTTTAATTAAGGTATCGAGGGAAGGCAAGTATTAGACAAAGGAGAGGTTGTCCCGATGGTATTTTTTATCTTTTAGAGCAACTGCATTGGGCAATTAGCTCTCTGGGCTTCAAAACTGAATAGCTTAACATGATCGATTAATTATCCTATTTGCCTTGGTATTTTCAATCGTTGCATTCGATAATCATTTATGCGATAAATTGTATCGATTGAAAAAGTAGCGATAGCCCATACAACTACTGAAATTTTTTGGTTTTATCATTTTTTTCTTAAGTGAAATTTATTAAATTTAACTAAATTTTTTCTAAGCTGGCTTAAGATGACGATATGCATAGTGAACTTAACAAAATATAAAATAAAACAACAACATTGGTTCATAAATTAAAATAACTATTATAAAAAGTATACCTGAATATGATGAAGGAATACTGCTAATTGAGTTATTGATATAAAAAATATGTCTGGGTTTATATTTTAAAGTCTGAATCTTTATGTAATAGATTTATTATTGCTTAATAGCAATAAATGGCGCGCGCTCTGTTATTCGCAATAGGTAAGATTTCGATTTTGTAAAATTGAAAGCCATTGGTCAACGAAAAATATATAAATAAAAAAACAGTAATAGCAGTGGAGTTATAGTGAAAACTCCACTGAAAATAATTTTATAAAATGTTATTTTTTTTATTAAATAGTTTTTATCATTATTCTATTTATTAATGAGTTGGCCAAATGTTGCTATTATTGCTGTTACTATTGTTGTTATTATTGTTATTTGGAGTATTATCTTTTTGTCCACCATTGTTCGAATCGCCATTATTGTTATTACCGCTTTGTCCACCATTGTTCGAATCGCTATTGTTGCTATTACCGCCTTGTCCGCCATTGTTCGGGCCACTATTGTTGTTATTACCGCCTTGTCCGCCATTGTTTGGGCCACTATTGTTGTTATTACCGCCTTGTCCGCCATTGTTCGGGCCACTATTGTTGTTATTACCGCCTTGTCCGCCATTATTCCAGCCACCGTTGTTCGAACCACTATTGTTGCCATTACCGCCTTGTCCGCCATTATTCCAGCCACCGTTGTTCGAACCACTATTGTTGCCATTACCTCCTTGTCCGCCTTTATTCCAGCCACCATTGTTCGAACCGCCATTGTTGGAACCACCGTTATTATCTTGCTCGACTTTCATTGTTAATCGGCCAACAAATTTTAAGGTAGCCATAAGACGGCTTGGTCCGCTATTAAGACAGCGTAAGTAAAATTTTGCCATATTAAAATTTGTAATGGTGGCATCAGGTTGAATATCACCAGTTTTATAAAAACTAACTCCTGCATAGGCACCCATTTGGCCAGCTACAAATTTAGTGTTTTTTCTTACCATTCCCCACATAAACCAACGATCGCGATCAGCTGTATTTAGTTGATAATCGTTTATTGCATAACCAATTCCTGGCGTTCCAGTAGCATAAACTTTGTTACCATTATAAGTATCGACATAGCTATTATAATCACTTGTTCTTACTAATATACGAATATTGTTTCTAGGGCAGCTGCCATGAACTTTAGTGCTCATCTGTCCTTCAAGAGGGCCAATAATTCTGGTACCAATCGGCATATTTGATTTTATCGTCGCGGCGCCAGCAAAATGGACATAATTGTCTCCAATATGGTCGGGTATTATATCATTAGCCCATGCTATGTTTACCATAAGAAGAGGTATTAGTTTATAGATTAATTTCATCTGTTTTTATCCTCAAAAATAGTTTTAGTATATTAATTTTATATTTATACTGTATGGTAACTTATTGATAGTTTGCTGATATTCTGTTGTAAAAAGCTTGAATTGTTTATTAGTCAATTGATAAAAATTAATGGATAGAGTTTTTACCTAATTTGATTATTTATTTTAAAGTATTGCTATTTTTGTATTACTTTAATTAAATGATATTTATTATACCCGTTTCCACCTTATCATTATTTATCTGCTTTGACGAAGGTATTAAATACACGCTTTATTGAATTAATTTAGTGAACTAAATATATTAATAGCTTAAATGCAATATTTGTAATTTTAATTATTTTTTTATAAAAAATTTTTAAATATAGATGGATAATAAAAATTAAATAGGGCAACAGGATATTATGAATAATAGGTATATGAATAAAATAATTGATTAATAAAAAGATCACGGTTGCAAATATGAATATGGCAGCACTTCTGGGCAATCACAGCGGATTACATTATAAAACGCTGTTCACCAGCCTTACTTTATTCAAGGTATGGTTATATAGATTCGTTCTGCCATAGCTTTGTGTAGCGCCTGCATCTTCGGTAATTCGTGATAGATGATGCTATATTGACAGTTGCGGCGTACCGCTCAAAGAACGATGTTGCCAGTAAAGTATCGATCTCTAAAACAAATATGCTCAGTACCATTGATTAAATTGTAAGGAAGATTATCAGCGACCAAAGCTTGCAACAGTGCCGATAAAAGTAACAACAGCTCCCAACCACATATGATATTTCTTGAGTTATGGGATGGGAGTGCATTTATCAACAACATGCTAATATTGCTATTATTTATTTTTAAGTACATAGCAATTGCTGCATATCCAGTTTTACGTTAGTGATTTTTCTTAAACCAAATTTTTTCTTTAGGATAGCGAGCAAATCTGACGTCAAGAAAGCCGGTGTAGTTGGGCCAATGACAATATTAGTTATTCCAAATGACAGCAAGGTAAGTAGAATAGCAATTGCTTTTTGTTCAAACCAGGAAAAAACCAGGGATAGCGGTAGATCATTCACACTACAGGCTAATTTTTTCGCCAATTTGATGGCCAGAATAATTGCCGAATAGGCATCATTACATTGCCCCACATCTATTAAGCGTGGTAAGCCTGCTATTTTACCAAAATCCAATTTATTAAAACGATATTTACCACAAGCTAAAGTTAGAATCAGACAATCATTTGGTATCTGAGTGGCAAAATTGGTGAAATAGTTACGTTCATTCCGCGCTCCATCGCAACCACCTATTAGGAAGATATGGCGCAGTTTTTTACTGTTGATAAGATCAATAAGTCTATCTGTTGCATCCAGCAGCGTGCGGCGACCAAAAACAACGGTGATCAGATGTTCAATTTCACTATATATAAACCCTGCCATCTGCTGCGCTTTAGCAATCACCTGGCTAAAATCCTTGCCTTCCAAATGGTTTACCCCTGGCCAGCCAACCATACTACGGGTCCAAATACGATCGGCATAGTTGCCAACAAATGGATCAATAATACAATTTGACGTCATGATAATTGGGCCGGGGAACTGGGTAAACTCAATTTGTTGATTCTGCCAGCCGCTACCATAGTTACCGGCTAGATGTTTGAACTTACGTATTTCTGGGTAGCCGTGTGCCGGTAACATTTCACCATGGGTGAAAATATTAATACCCGTGCTGGCAGTTTGTTGCAATAAGTTGTGTAGATCTTGCAGATCATGGCCGGAAACCAGAATACATTTACCCGCGACGGGTTTTACGTTAACTTGAGTGGGTATTGGGTGACCATAAGCGTCAGTTTCACAGGCGTCTAAAATGCCCATTACGTTAAAATTCATCTGACCAATTTCCATTGCGCATTGCAATAAGGCATCCATATCCGCCGGGTGGCTACCTAACCATGCCATAATTTTATGGTACTGATGGTAGATATCGTTACTGTATTGACCAAGAACTCTTGCATGCCCCATATAAGCCGCTGCACCTTTTAAACCGTACAGACAAAGCAAGCGTAAGCCAAGAATATTTTCACCAATCACCGCTTTATCTTTATTAAGTGCGAACTCTGCTGCCTGATGCTGTAACTTGCTGAGATTGTTACTGGACAATTGTAGATCTGCCATTGGATGATTTAAAATAATCGTTGGATCTTTTGCTAAACATTGGTTTTTCAGAGCCTCGCGTTTATCAATTGCCTCACGTGCGTATTCGATGATCCGCGAAGAGTCAAAATTTACATTAGTTAAAGTAGAGAAAAGGATACGTGGTGAGAAGAGGTTAATTTGATGATCAATAATACCGTATTGATAAGCTTTAACTATCCATGCCGATAGTCCCTGTAGCGCAGCGATCAGTAGATCTTGTAAATCCGATGTTTCAGCTGTTTTACCACATACACCGCGGGTATAAGTACAACCGTTGCCGGCTGAGCTACATATCGTCTGCTCACATTGCACACAAAACATGATAACTCCACTAAATTTGCATTTAACATACATGTTTATACTATACTTTAGCCTTATGGGTTGAAAATATATTTTTAATACAACTTAATAGGAAATTGATTTAGTACAATTTTGGCATTAAAAGGAAAGTTTCTAACAGTAATAATGGAAAAAACAACCAACGCTCTTTTTCCTTTATTATCATTGAGCATTCCGGATCTGCCATTAGTTAAGTTAGCTATTAATATCTCGTGTAGTGACAGCTGGCTATAGCATCTATTATTACCCCTCCACTATTAAGTAAAATACTTATCTATTTATCAACAACTTTCATTCTCTATCGATGCGCATAATACAGCAGGTTAGTTAAGGTTTTAGTTAATGACTCTATTATTAATCATTAGGTTTGATGCTTAAGCGTTAATTGACTACTGTTGCCAAGGGAAAAGACAAAAGTTATGTGGCAAATGAAAACGATATTAAGGTAAACGCTTTAAGTCATTTAATGAATGATGACTAATGCGACTAAAGAGAAGAATTTTGGCAGTGAGATAGGCATAATTTCCAGCTTGAGGATGATGACAAATTATTATTGAATTGTTTAATATTAATTATCTGTTATATCAATGTGGTTGCTACTGTAGCAAGAAAAGCACAAAATATTGATGATGAAATGTTCTATTGGATGAAAATAATTTATGATTAAAATCTTTTTGGCGATCTCAATAGGCTCTGCGCTTGGCGGTATCTCACGCTGGTTTTTGTCGACCAAATTAAATCCATTAATTGCGCTATTACCATTAGGGACTTATCTGTCAAATGTCATTGCTAGTTTTATATTAGGTATTGCTTTTGCTTATTTTGCTAACCATTATACGCTATCACCTGAGTGGCGATTGATGGTAATGACCGGTTTTTGTGGTGGCTTATCAACTTTTTCTACCTTTTCATTGGAAGTTATGCTCTCGTTTCAGCAACAACGCTACTATCATGGATTTTTGGAAATCTTAATTCATGTGGTTAGTACATTACTCGTAACTTATTTTGGTATGTTGGTTTACCAATTGCTCCAAAATCGCTAGCAACTAACCATTTTTGCTAACATGAATTGCTTAAAGGCACTTTTTTTCTGCTAAATCTAATGCAAAATAGCTCAAAATCAGATTAGCGCCGGCACGCTTGATGGCACCTAATGTTTCTAGCGCAACATCGATTTCATTAATTGCGCCCGCCTGGGCAGCAAATTTGATTTGGGCAAATTCCCCACTGACCTGGTAAGCGGCTAATGGTAGTTCAGTTCGCTCACGAATATCACGAATAATATCCAGATAAGTGCCGGCCGGTTTTATCATTAAAACGTCAGCGCCTTCTTGCTCGTCTATCAATGATTCTCTAATCGCTTCATGACGGTTCATTGGATCCATTTGGTAACTTTTACGATCCCCAATTAAGCAAGAGCCTGCCGCTTCACGAAAAGGGCCATAAAGGTTGGAAGCAAATTTGGTTGAATAGGACATAATACCGGTAGCAGTAAAACCTGCTTTATCCAGTGCATCGCGAATGGCAATGACTTGCCCGTCCATTGCGGCTGAAGGCGCAATAAAATCAGCACCAGCATTGGCAGCAGTAACTGCTTGTCGGCCGAGGTTTAGTAATGTTGCATCATTATCCACGCCATTACTGCCTAGCACACCGCAATGGCCGTGCGAGGTATATTCACAGAAGCAGGTATCTGACATGACTAACATCTCAGGTATAGTATCCTTACAGGCTTTTGACATACGAGCAACTAAACCTTTTTCATGCCAGGTATCGCTACCTGTTTCGTCAAGATGATGGGAAATACCAAATAACATTACTGATTTGAGCCCGGCTTTAGCAATCCGTTCGATTTCATAAGGCAACCTGTGTTCTGGAATACGAAAAATCCCAGGCATACTTGTAATTGGCTGATAATCTTTAATTTCTTCTTCAACAAAAATGGGCAAGATAAGATCATTTAACGTTAAAGTGGTTTCTTTAAATAAAGCGCGAACTGTTTTTGTTTGACGTAATCGCCTTAAACGACGAATAGTTTGCTGATGTTGCACACCTTCTCCTTGCTACTGCTACAGTAATTATAATTAAACGTATTATTTTTTTGCATAATAATATTTGCTGCGTATTATAAATATTATTAATTCATCTTACATATTTATTTAAAGCGCTGTTTTTCTCTATATGCCATTTTGTTTTATTGACTAAATCCTAAATAAAGATAAATAATTAATACAATTATTGCGGTGACAATAGCATAAGGCATTTGTGTTCTGATATGTTCAATATGATCACAATCGGTTGCCATTGAAGCAACGATGGCGTCGCTAGAAATTGGTGAAGTCATATCACCAAAAATCGAACCGGTAATCGCTGCGCCAATCATTAATTCAACAGGCATATTGACGGAAAGGGCTAATTGTACGCCGATAGGGATCATGATAGCAAAAGTTCCCCATGAAGTGCCGGTTGCTAATGACATGATGGCGCTGATTAAAAAAATAAAAGCTACCGATAATCCTGCCGGCAATACACCAGTGGAAATTTGCGCAATATAAGCACCCGTGTTTAGATCGGCAGAAACATTGCCCATTAAAAAAGCTAAAATCATGATTGAGCTAATTTTGATCATACTAGCGTAACCGATATAAACTTCCTTAAAGAAACTTTCGATCGTTAAAATGCGGCGGGCTAAAAACCAGATAAAGGAGACTAAAGTACCAAACATCACCGCCCAGTAAACAGAGGTCGAACCACTGCCTTTAGTAAATTCGCCATGACCCGTAATATAAAGAGCAATAGGTACCATTAAAACTGTTGCCAGAATAGGAATAAAAAAGTTCAATACAGTGTGAGTTGCTGGATGATCAATGACCTCTTCATCAGCAATGGAAGATGGTTGATGGGAGCTATATTGATTGGCAATCGCTTTTTGTTCAGCTATTTTCATGGGGCCCCATGAATAATCGGTAAGGATATAAAATAGTACTGAGGCTAATGATAACCAAGCCATAATATTATATGGCATAGCAGTAGCGAGAATTTCGAATGGTTCGCCTGAAATAAAACCTTTAGAAATTTGTACGCCAATCACTCCCATCATGGCAGCTCCCCAGCCATTGATCATAACAGAAGAACATACCGAGACACCCGACGTTTGAATAATATAGGCCATTTTCTCTGCTGAAACGCCATAAGAGCGGGCAATATTTTTAGTAGAAGCACCAGCGACTAATTGATTAATGGAACTTTCAATAAAAATGATTATTGAAATAAACATGGCAAGCAGTTGGATTGCTTTTTTATTTTTTATTAAACGCGTTTTATTGGTTAGCAAGTGCACTAAACTTCCCACCCCACCGGTCACACTAATTAACCGCATAATTCCGCCAATCAATAAAATAAAAATAATCGTTTGTGTATTACCGGGGGAGGCAAAAGTAGCAATAATTCCTGTCAAGGTCGCTTGAATGCCTAACAAAATATTGTGATCGTTAATCACGGTATAACCAACTAAAATACCTATCAATAACGATAAGATCACTTGGCGTGTCATTATCGCGAGTATAATAGTGATAAGCGGTGTAATTACTGTCCAGATCCCGTAGTCATTCATTGCGATACCCTGTCTCTAGGTGTGTATTAAAAATTAAGTGCTTGCTCTGAATCGTTAAGTAGATCATCAATATCTTCTATCCCGACAGATAAGCGTAAGGTGGTATCGTAAATGCCCATTTTGACTCTTTCTTCTTCCGTCATAGCGGCATGGGACATAGTTGCTGAATGATTTACCATGCTTTCAACCCCACCTAATGATTCGGCCAGAACAAAATATTGCAATTTGCCGATAATATTTTTTATGTTATCTCGATTGCCATTAATGTTAATTGTAACAACTGCGCCACCGGTTTTCATTTGTGTCTGACAAATAGAGTATTGTGGATTATCAGGCAGTCCTGGATAGTATGTTTTTGTAATATTACGATGTTTATTTAAAATTTAGCAATTGCCAGTGCATTTGCGCATTGTCTTGTCATGCGAATATCTAAAGTTTTTAAACCTCTTAATGCTAGATAGGCATCGAAAGGAGAAGCAATAGCACCAATGGTTGTTTTAATAATGTCAATTTTATCGGCAATTGTAGATTGATTAGTGATGACGGCACCACCAATTAAATCTGAGTGTCCGCCTATGTATTTACTAGTAGACAACATGACGATATCAGCGCCTAATTCAAGAGGTTTTTGATTCCAGGCAGTGGCAAAGGTATTATCTACACAGGTTATGATATTATTTTCTTTTGCCAACTGACAAATTTTACTAATATCAACAAGTTCTAATAACGGATTAGTTGGGCTTTCTATCCAAATAAGACGGGTATTTTTGCGTAAATGTTCTTTAACTAGTTGGAGATTATTGAGATCAATATAATCGACTTTATGACCACTTGTTTCTTTTATTAGCTTTTCAAATATACGATAAGTGCCGCCATAGACACCCTGCATGGCAATAATATGCGAGTTTTGTGGTAGCAAATTTAATACCAGTAATGTTGCAGCGACACCAGAAGCAGTTGCGGTAGCATAAAAACCTTTTTCAATATCAGCAAGTAATGTTTCATAAGCATAACGTGTTGGATTTTTAATTCGTGAATAGCTAAATTCACCATTAACATCAATATTTTGTTGAATAAAACTACTTGCTGTGGTGATAGTGGGGAAAATAGCATTATTAGCTTTATCGTGCTGTTTTCCTCCATGAATTAAAATAGTTGAAAATTTTGCCATTATAACCCTTATATATTTTTCTAATCAGTATTAAATCATTATATGACAATAAGTATAGTTGTATAAATGGATAGAATTACAATAGATTTGTGTTAAATGAAAGGATCTAGGTGATATATTAATATGGCAGTATTTATCCTCTATTGATAAGAAAAGTAGTGGCAGTATTTTATAAAAAAACAAATATTATATATTATTATTTTATTTGTTATTTTGTGTCACTAATTTACTGGAGGGAAAGTTTTTACAATGAGATAAATTAAAACAAGAAATATTATAAATAAAAGAGAAAGATAATTCTAATAATATTTAGGTTAAACATTTTTGTTTTTGAAAATAATCTTTTCTATTTTATTGGTTTTTGCTATTAATTTTTATATATAAAAATGACCAATTAAATAATTTTAACAAAAACAAAATATTGTTAGATTAATGTTTATATGAAACAGGATGATAATGCAAGTTAGGTTTTATAGTATAAAATTTTTTATTAATAATATTAAATTATTTACTATTTATTATATTAGATAAAAGATTCAAGTTTTAGCATTATTTCAGTATTAACATCTATCAATCATTATTGGTAAAGATAAGTATCATAATTAATAAGTGCTTAAAGAAAATTATAAAAAAGCTTAAAAAATAAAATTATAGGCCTAACTAGTAGAAAAGTAGTTACTTAATTGATAGTCGAAAATGGAAAAGAGTTTCTATCCTATATATAGTACAAAATATTAGTTATTAAAATTTTGTATAGTTTTATACAGAAAAAAATAATTGATAACGAGAATTAGCATATTAAAAAGATGCTGAGTTAATTAATGGTAAATAAAAAAACTGCACCATATAACAGATATATACTTATTGATATAATTTAGCATATGCAAAGCATATAGACATCATGTATCCTTTTTGTTTAAAAATTAAACATAAATAGAAGGGAATTTCATTAAAAATATTTAATAAACTACTGTATGAAACAATAAATTAAAGTTGGTTGTAAATAATAATAAATTTATAACTGTAGATTTTATTTGCTAAAAATATTTCTAACAAATAAATTTATTATCAAATAAAATACCAAAAAAGAATATTTTATTGTAAATGTTCAAAAAAAATTATTATTAGATAACAAAATGTTTTATTTTTGTTAAATAAAAGAATAAAATATCGGTCAAAAATTAAATAAATATTATTCATGTTTATTTTTTGGTAAATAAATGGGAAACATGATAATGTTCCTTGTTATCAATTAGTTATTAATGTGTTTATTTTTTGATAGTTTTAGGCTATCAATAATGTGTAAACGGATCGATAAAAACAAATTGCATAATTGAGGTAATATGACTTTAATCTTTTCTTGTAATAGAGAACTATTATAATATATTATTATACTTCTTATATATTTTATTATTTAAAAATCATACTGATGCTTGTTTCATTAGCGGAGTTAAGTAATGGAATTAAAAAATTTAAATTTATTTATATTAGTGGTAAGAGTTGTTTAACCTTCAATCATTTTATTTAATGTAAATAATAAAAAATCTGTAGAATAACAGATAGTGTGATGCAATTTTATTATGGATACCATTTTCAAGGATGGCTATTAATTAGACTATTAAATAGAGTCGTAGAGAGGATGCTTATTATGATACATCGAGATTTAGTTTTTCAATTTTTAGATTATCGATTACATTGCAATGAAATGCTGATGAAAAATGGAGAAATTATTGCAATACCACCCAAAGAATTAAGGGCATTAAGTTGTTTAGTGGCTAATAGTAAAAAGATTATAAAGAAAGATGATATCGTCGCTTATGTTTGGCAAGGTGGAGAAGTAAAAGATGAATCGGTTGTTCGTTGTATCTATTCCCTACGAAAATTATTTAAACAGGAAAATTTGATTATAACCATTTATGGTAGAGGATATTGCTTTAATGGTGATGTAAAACTTATCGATTTGGACGCTAGGAACGATTATCTATACCAAATTCCTAGCCACGATAAGCGGCAAAGTGGGCATTATATGCAAAGTATTGGCAGAATATTACCTGTATTTAAAGAGGGTATTTGTTCTTCAAATTCAATAAAGGATAGTTTTCAGCGCTTAACATTGAACATTAAATGTAAATAGTCATGATTTCGTCATAATTTGGTTGTGATCTTTGTCTAATTTTAAGGTTTAATGGGATCGTGTTTTTTGCTAGAAGCTGGTTTCATGTTAAGGAGCAAGTTTTGCGGCAGAGTGAATCTATGTGGTTAAAATATGACGAAATTTTATTAGAAAATCCAGTTCTTTATTATGTTACCGCAGTCAGTAAAACAGAACTTCGCATTAGTTCAAAAAAAAATCAAGAAATTTGTTGTTTGGATATTGGAAAGAGTGGGATCATGACGATTTTACCTTCTAAAATAGATGTTCTATCGGGTGAAATCAGGTTAAAAAAAGAAAATATCTTACATTTAGCTAAAATGCAGGCTTTTATTGATAAAGCAAATAATCAAATTCATAATTTTAAAAATAATTATCTTTCTGCTTTTATTAATTTTAATTTTGATACTTATAAAAAACAAAAAAATCTAGAATATTGGTTTTTGAGTCAACAAATTAATAAAGAGAAAAAGGCAGAAAGGTTTTCTTCTTTATTACGCCAAAATGAAGAATATCGTATTGTCCGTTTTCTGCTTGAAGAATCGATGTTGGAAGGAAACCAAAAATTACAGAAAATGAGTATAAAATATGGATTATCAGTTTCTTACTTTAGGAAACTAGCAGGAAATGCATTAGGTAATTCTCCTAAAACTGAGTTAAAAAAATGGCGGTTAGTTAATGCGTTATTAGATTTGAATGATAAAAATCAGAATATTACACAAATAGCTTTTAAATATGGTTATTCCAACCTGTCTCATTTTTCTGATGAAGTGAAGAGTTTTTTGGGGATAAGTCCGAGCCGGTTAAAAAGATACTATCAAAAGAAAGGGCCTAGTGTCACCGATGAAGAGATTACAGATAAGAAAAGATAGTAGTATATTAATTTTTTTTGTGTTTTTAAATTTCATATTATTGTCAAGTTCTAAAGCCGCATCAGAGCAAAGTATTGAATCAGGTTATATTGCTAAAAATGAAACCATACGTGGTGTTTTTGATGCTCTATCTTCGGTAATTAATAAACCAATTGTAGTTAGTCAACTTGCTGTAAAAAAGAAAATAACTGGCGACTTTGATCTTAAATATCCACTTGATACTTTAAGAGATATTACTCAGCAACTTAATTTGATGTGGTACGATAATGGCCAAGTAATATACATTTGTGATGCGCTCGAAATGCGTAATACTGTTATTACCTTACATAATACAACAATTCAAGAGATAAAAAATTTTTTAAAAGATTCAGGTTTGTATGATGAACGTTATCCGCTACGCTTTGGTAGTAACAATCGTTTATTTTATATATCTGGACCACCAGTCTATGTCGAGACAATAGTTAATACCACCCAGTTTTTAGATGAAGCTACTATAGGCTTTGATGGCCGAGAAAAAATAGCAATTGTGCCATTATATAATACATTTGTAGAAGATCGTCATTATCAATATAGATTTAATGATATTATTATTCCAGGAATGGCATCAATAATAAATAAATTGATGGATGCTTCAAGTAATAATATTTCAAAATTAAAAAATTATACGCTAAAAAAAAATCAAGACGACTTAGTTAATCAGAACAACAATTCGTCTTTAATAGAAGATTTATCTTTAAACAAGGGTACAGTTTCTATTATATCTAATCCTGGTAATAATAGCTTATTAATAAAAGGTAATAGAGAACAGGTAAATTATTTACGAAAAATTGTAGAACAGTTAGATATAACCAAGAGGCATATAGAACTATCAGTATGGATTATTGATATTGAAAAAAAAGCACTTGATCAACTCGGTATAAAATGGAGAGGCGGTGCTAATATTGGGCAAAAATTAGGTATATCAATAAATGCAACAACAAGCACTATTGATGGAGCCAGTTTTATGGCCGATATATTTGCATTAACAAGAAATGAAAAAGCTAATATTGTTTCTAGACCAATGGTGCTAACGCAAGAAAATATTCCAGCAATATTTGATAATAATCGAACTTTTTATACCAAATTAATTGGTGAAAGAGCAACAGATTTAAAAAATGTTACTTATGGTACCGCGATTAGTGTGTTACCTAGGTTTACTATAAATAATCAAATTGAAATGATGATTACTGTTGAAGATGGTAGCCGCGGAGGGCAAATAACTGATCAGTTACCAGAAATAGGACGAACAAATATTAGTACTATTGCTAGAGTTCCTCAAAATAAAAGTCTGTTAATTGGTGGTTATACGCGTGACGAACATAGAAATATAGAAGAAAAAATACCATTACTTGGAGATATTCCTTATTTAGGTAGTCTATTTCGTTATAATATTGAAAAAAAAGATAGTTTAGTCAGAGTGTTTCTTATACAGCCTAAAGAGATTATTAATCCTTTAAGCACGAGTGCGGAAAATATTGCTAAAAAAGTAATAGAAGATAAATTTGATAATAAATTAGAAGATTGGATGTCAAATTTTCTGAGTAATCGTTGATGAATAATAACATAAATAATTCTTATAATATGGTGCAGCACATGCAGCGCCATAGACAAAAATTAATTATGGAAAAAGTGAATAATCAGGAAAAAGTGGATCGGCAGGAGGCCTTCGACGCTGAAAACGAGACTGACATCGAAGAAAGATATCAATATAGTCAAAAAAGAAAAAAATTAGGTAATGAACAAGGGAAAGTACTATTACTGTCGCAAATTAGACAGAGAAGAGAATTAGTTAGAAAAAGTGAACCAGAAAATTATAATGAATTTGACAATGTTTTAGATGAAGAGATCGATCAAAAAATCGATAAAGTAGTAAATATTTTATCTACAGCCGATCGTATAACTAAACATTTAGTAGGAGAACTTAGAAAGTTAATAACTGATGATAGTGATTTAGTGATTGTATTACGGGCTTTAATTAGGCGTAATAGGCTACATGAAAAAAATAGAAAAAAAATGATAGATGTATTAAGTTATGTAGAACAAACCACAAATGAAAAACGTTTAAAATCAGGGATTAATGTTGCACTTAAAGCACGTATATTTAGTTCTAAAATAGATGTTAAACCTTATTTACTGCGTGAAAGTTATAGACAATTTATTGAAACAGATTTGTGTGAGATACAAATTTATAGTAGCTGGATTTCAACCTATGGAACACAACATCGAAAAATAATTTTACAATTTATCGAAAATGCAACTATTACTGATATTAATTCCAATGATCCCAGTTGTAGTCGAATAGAATTTAGTAATTTATTGGCAAGATTAAATCAGATAAAGACAATAAAATCATGTGATGAATTTTTTGTTGTTTCTTTAATTAACTATTATAAAAGTAAAGCAATTCCCTTTCTGGAGTTGAATATAGCATTATTTTTTATTGGCGCACTTGAGGAACCTAATGCAACAGGGGATTTTCTAGATTTATTATTAAAAGCAGATAGTAGCAATGAGGATAAAGGAAAAATAACTCAATTAATATATAATTTAGTGAAAAAATTACCGCTATATATTTTCATTAATGAAAATGATAAAGAAATAATAAAAGATCAGTTGATAGAAAAATTAAATACTTTTTTTCATATAAGATAGTATAAATCACTATAATAATTGAGTAAATATGAATAATTTTCTAAATGAAATAAAAAGACATTCAGAACTGTTTGTATTAATTTTAGTTTTTGTCATCATTTCAATGTTGGTAATTCCTTTACCGACCTATTTAGTTGATTTTTTAATCGCGTTAAATATTATTTTATCTGCATTAGTATTTTTATCTTCATTTTATGTAAATAGAATACTAAATTTTTCATCATTTCCTGCTATTTTATTGATAACAACATTATTTAGATTATCGTTAACCGTCAGTACAAGTCGATTAATATTAAGTGAAGCTGATGCAGGGGAGATTGTCGCTGTATTTGGCCAATTTGTTATTGCTGATAATTTAGTAGTAGGGTTTGTTATTTTTGCTATAGTAACTATTGTACAGTTTATGGTTATTACCAAAGGTTCAGAACGTGTGGCCGAAGTTGCGGCCCGATTTTCTCTTGATGGTATGCCTGGCAAACAAATGAGTATCGATGCTGATCTACGCTCTAGTATTATTGATGCGGAGGAAGCTAAACGTCGTCGTAGTGTTGTTGAACGGGAAAGTCAGCTTTACGGATCCTTTGATGGTGCAATGAAATTCATCAAAGGTGATGCGATTGCTAGTATTATTATTATCTTCATAAATTTTATTGGTGGCATTAGTGTTGGTGTTAGTCAGCATCAGATGGATTTTTCGCATGCCTTAGCAACCTATACGATTTTGACGGTTGGTGATGGATTGGTTGCACAAATACCTGCTTTATTAATCGCGATTGCAGCAGGTTTTGTTGTTACCAGGGTGAATGGTGACAATGAAAACTTAGGTAGAACAATTATTAACCAATTATTAACTAATCCATTAATTTTGATTATTTCAGCAATAATTGCACTGAGTATTGGAAGTTTACCTGGTTTTCCTTTTATTGTTTTTTTATTGATTTCAGCAATATTGACTAGTATTTATTATCTTCAATTTAAAAGAAATATACCAAAGAAAGAAAATACAACATTAATTGAAGAGAACGAAATAACCGATTTAGAAATAGATGATCAAGGGGTAATTAATAAAAAAACAAATGAAACGCTCCCTTTAATTTTGATTGTTAATAAAAGCGCAATTGAAAAATTAAAAAAAGAAAATATTTCTATCAAATTAAAAAATAAATTTTATTTAGATTATGGAATTAATTTGCCTGATATTATTATAAGTGATTCTGATGATTTAGAAGAAAATACCATAGTACTATTAATTAATGAAATAAAAGCAGATCAATTCTATGTTAGATATGATGGATATCGACTAATTAATAAGACCGATGAAATTGAACATCTTGGCATCGAAAAGATTACTATTAATAATGATATTTGGATAAATGAAACGGATTATGAAAAAATAAAAGAAATAGGCTATTTATGTCGCCATTATATTGATGAAATTTATTTTAACATAGCCAACATACTCACTCGTTATGTACACGAATATTTTGGTATACAAGAAGCCAAGCAAGAAATTGATAATTTAGAAGAACGATATCCAGATCTTATTAAAGAAGTCGTCAGACATGCAACTATTCAAAGAATAGCTGAAATATTACAACGGCTGATTAATGAAAAAATATCAATAAAAAATATGAAGTTAATTATGGAAACTATTGCACAATGGGCTCCAAAGGAGAAAGATGTTATTTTACTAGTTGAGCATATCCGTAGTGCATTGGGAAGATATATTTGTCACAAATTTTCAAGAGGAAATAATTTAAACGTTATTTTATTATCAAATGAAAATGAAGAAATTATTCGAGGTAATATTAGGAATACCTCGGCCGGTGCATTTTTGAATTTAGAACCAAAAGAGTCTGAATATTTACTAGATAAAATATCCATAGCTTTAGATAGCCTACCTTTATCTTATAATGATTTCGTAATTTTATGTTCAGTTGATATTAGAAGATTTTTAAAAAAATTTGTTGAAAACAAATTTAATAATGTAGATGTTATTTCTTTTGGTGAATTAACAGAAACGGTTTCCGTAAATGTATTAAGAACGATTTAAAGCTAAATGGAGAGAGTATGCATATTGATATTGCCTTATTAGTTCGTGATGCACTGGTACATAGTGGGTGCGATAAAAATTTAATTTCTGATTTTGATGGACATTCCACGATTACATTAGAGTTTAGTAATTCATTAGATATCAATATAAGCATTGATGATAATTATGTATGGTTGTGGAGTCCTCTTTGCGAAGAGGAAAGTAATGTGATTTACCAATTAAGCGAAAAAATATTAAAAAAATTAATGGAAGAATGTCAGTTTACTGTGACAAAACAGTTACAATTAATTTCTCGTAATAGATATATTAATTTGGCTGGCGTTGTTTCACCAGCATATTTAGCCGATGGAGCAGGCTTTTCTGCGGCATTGGAAGAATTCTTCCATTTAATAAATAATTATTCAGAGATGCTGCATTAATGAATCAAATCACTTTAAGCCATAGAATATATAAGATTCAGTCTCTATTAGGAACAATGATTGAGGCCAATATTGCTGATTGTGAAATTGGTGAAATTTGCCATATTCATAAAAATTGGCGAGATACAAAAATTATTGCTAAGGCACAAGTTCTTGGTTTTCGAAAAGAGACTGTAATACTAGGGCTAATAGGTGAATCGATAGGGATCTCAAAAGAGAGTGTTATTATTCCGTTAAAACAACATTTTACCATAAAACTTTCATCAGATTTATTAGGTTGTGTCATTGATTCAATGGGACATATAGCTGAACGTTTTAAAGAAAACAGTGGGTTATTAACTAATGAAAAGCGTGGTATTAACCAAAGTCCACCAAATTATTTGCAGAGAAAACCAATACAGCATCCATTTGTAACTGGTATTAAAGCGATCGATGGGCTAATCACCTGTGGTATTGGTCAACGATTGGGTATTTTTGCTTCTGCTGGATGTGGAAAAACTTCACTAATACATATGATGATACAACATGCCAGTGCAGATATCTTTGTTATCGCATTAATAGGTGAGAGGGGGCGTGAGCTAACAGAATTTGTTGATACATTGAAACAAACGGGTCATATTGATAAATGTATTATTGTTTACGCCACTTCTGATTACTCTTCAATAGATCGGGTAAATGCTGCGCTGGTTGCCACAACAATTGCTGAATATTTTCGTGATGCTGGAAGTAACGTAGTGCTATTTTTAGATTCAATAACACGTTATTCGAGAGCATTACGTGACGTGGCATTAGCTGCGGGAGAACCTCCCGCAAGAAGAGGTTATCCTGCCTCTGTATTTGAAGCATTGCCAAAATTATTAGAGCGGCCAGGGCTTACACAAAAAGGGGGAATAACGGCGTTTTATACTATATTATTAGAAAGTGATGATGAGCCAGATCCGATTGCAGAAGAGATCCGTTCTATTCTTGATGGACATATTTATTTAAATCGTAAATTGGCAGAAAAAAGTCATTACCCTGCTATTAGTATTTTACAAAGTATAAGTCGGGTAGCTTCTCATATATGTGATCAGAAACATTTGAGTCATGCTGCACAAGTAAGAAAAATCTTAAGTAAAATTGAAGAATTGAAAATATTTATTGATTTAGGCGAATATAAAGAAGGTGAAAACCGTGAAAATGATGAGATGTTATATAAATATAACAAAATAAATAATTGGCTTATACAATCTCCTGATGAAAAAAAATCTTTTGCATTAATAAAACAGGAGATGTATGAAATTTTATCGTAATGTAAAAAAAAGGCATACTTTAAAATGCCAAAAAATAAATCAGAACGATATTTTACTGCAGAAATTAGAAAATAAGATAATGATAATAGAACAAGAGATCAATGAGATTAATAAAGAAATTTTGTTTATTAATACCTTATTGGCAGATATTAATAATATAGGGTTTTTATCAAGAGATGAGTTATTAGCAATAAAAAGAAAACAAGCGGTATTTAATCATCAATTAATAGATTTGAAATTGGAGAAAGCTAAAAAGGAAGCTGCTCATCAGGCTGTTATTTTAGAAAAAAAAGAAAAATTAAATATTAAACAAAAATTACATATGAAAAGTGAAAAGTATATTTTTTTATTGAAAAAAGAAATGGTTAAAATTATTCAAAGGAAATATCTTATTGAAGAAAACGAAATAGAGGAAGTTCTTTATGCCAAAAGTAAGTTTAATAAAAATTTATAATATACAATCAAAGCAAAACAGAACATGCTCATTAGATGATATTATTAAAGAAAATATAAAAAATAATAGATTATTATCTGAAATCGATTTATCAAAACTAATGATATTGATTTATCAAATGATAATACTATATTTTATGATTGCAAAAATAAAGATGAAATTGATGAAGTTGATTATCTTACCAATATTGATGAAATTAGTTTTTTAATAAAAAATGAAGTAAAAGATAGTATAATAATAGATAATCAACTTTATAATATGTCTTTAAAGCTATCAGAAAGCAACATAAAAAATATTATAATAAATAATCACTCAGTCTTCAAAGATTTTGCCAATGGAGAAGAGATAAAGAATGATAAATTTAACAGTCATAAAAATTATCATTCCAGCAATAAAATATCTAGCCAAATACATGCTATAAAACATGAAGATAGCCTTGTAAAAAAAGAGAACATTATCAATGAATTAAGCATCAATAATACGATTGATGCAAACTATATAACGACTTTAATTGACACTGTGGATTTAGGATCTTGTGGGCAAAACAAAAAAAGTAGCGTGAATAATTTATTTGATTCTCCAGAAATGAATTTGATAGCAAGTTATGAAAAAATACCAATGACTGATAAAGATAGTTATGATTACCCTACTACATTTTTGTTATCCAAAAAAACATTTAATCAAAATATAGAGTTACCTTCATCAGAAGATCCACAAAAAAATAACAATATAAAAAATAGTTTTATTAGTTCTAATGAAAATAGAGAATTAAAATATTATTTCAGAAAATGGGGAAAAACACATTATGTAGATATAAGTATAAATAAGAATCTACAGCATTATCCATTATTTAGCTTTTGTCCATCAGATTCATTAGTTGATAATAGAATTCATAACTATTTAAATAGTAATAGCAATTGTGAAAAAAATTTTTTCATTATAAGAAAAGATGACAAAGATGAAGATAATAAAAAAAATAATAAATATCAAATGGTTATTGAGGATAAAGAATGTTAAAAAATTATTTGTCTACAAAAAGCCACAAGGAAATTAATTTCAAACAATTGTTAATTTCTTGGCAAAAAAAAGGAATTAGTCAAAAAAAATTTCCACTGCCAATTGGAGAATTCTTATTATCTTTTTTTACTGATAAAAATTGGAAAGGAATAATAGACTTAAGTGAATGGTTAGAATTAATAAAACCAGATTTAAACGGTTTATCTATGTATGCCTGGAAATTTGAAGAATTAGAAGCCCTTTTTTTAAATAGCTATACAATAAATGAACTTTTACCTTTTGAATTAGAATTTAATGCTATATATAGTAATGGGAAAGTTAATTGTAACGATAGCGATTATAAAAATATCATAGCTATGCTTAGGACAGATTATGGTAATATATGGATCCATGATATTGATAATGACTTAAATTATGTAAGTAAATTAGAGAAATATAAATGTGATCATATCCCAGTGGAATTAACTTTAAGAATGGGTTTTAGCAAGATCACAGTATTAACTTTAAATAAAGTCAATGTAGGTGATATTTTATTTGTAAATCAGCAAACGTACGATGTGGTTATTCAGAACAAAGTTATTGGTCGTTTTACTAACGATAATGGAGTTTATATGGTAAATACAAATTTTTATGATGAGAATATTGATGATGCAATCAGTGACGATAATATTCTAATTAATTCTAGCGATAAAATAAGATCTAAAGATGATATTCCTATCACTCTTGAATATATTTTACAAAAAAACAAAATTCCTTTATCGGAGTTAGAAAGTATTTTCCAAGGTAAAGTGTTACCATGTGATTTAGCAGCAGAAAATAATGTTAAAATTGTTGCTAATGGAGTTTTAATTGCAAAAGGTAATATAATTTGCATTGAAGATCGATTAGGCATAGAGATCACTCATTTATTTCATAACGAAAAATAACTAATTATTAATAAAGCGAGTATAAGTAGAAATTATGAATGATGATATTTCTCTGATTACCCTATTAGCGTTTTCAACCTTATTACCATTTCTTATTGCGACGGGAACATGCTATATAAAATTTTCTATTGTTTTTATTATGGCAAGGAATGCTTTAGGACTACAGCAAATTCCTTCTAATATGGTGTTAAATGGGATTGCATTAATGTTATCTTTTTTTGTATTACTGCCAATAGTGAAAACCAGTTATTAAGAATTTAATAAGGTCAATATAGATTATAAAGATATTGATTCTATTATTAATTCAGTAAATTCTGGGCTCAGTGGATATAAAAATTATCTAATAAAATATTCAGATGAAGATTTAGTCTCATTTTTTGATAAGTTACATCAAAACGCCAATGATGGAAATGATAATCACAATGAAAATGGTAATGATAGCTCTATTATTTCATTACTTCCAGCATATGCTTTAAGTGAAATAAAAAATGCCTTCACTATCGGTTTTTATTTATATTTACCTTTTGTTGTTATCGATTTACTTATTTCAAGTATTTTATTATCACTTGGAATGATGATGATGAGTCCGGTTACAATATCGGTTCCTATAAAATTAATTCTATTTATATGTTTAGATGGATGGAGTTTATTGTCAAAAGGTTTAATAACTCAGTATATTGAATTAGCAACAGGATAAGATATAAAATTTATGACTAATATTATTTTTGCGAGTAATAAAGCATTATATCTAATATTGATCTTTTCATTATTACCGGTCATAGTCGCAACAGTAATTGGTTTGGTTGTGGGACTTTTTCAGACGGTTACTCAACTACAAGAACAAACGTTGCCTTTTGGATTAAAGTTAATTGGGGTAATGGGATGTTTATATTTACTTTCAGGTTGGTATAGCGAAGTTCTTTTAAGTTATGCACAAGAAGTTATTAAATTAGCCTTATCGTGATGTAATATTATGCATATAGAACCTAATGCTTATTTTAATATTTATAATTTTTTATCTCATGTCGTTGTTATAGCATCCCGTATTTTTCCAATATTTTCTATTATTCCATTTTTATCTAACAATATTTTATCTCCCACAATAAAATTTCCTCTTGCGTTATTTATTGCTATCGGTATATGGCCTTATGATACCTATGATTTACCTCAACTAGAATCGGTGGGTTATTTAGTTATCTTGTTAAAAGAAATTATTATTGGGTTAATGATTGCTATTTTTATTTCTTTACCTTTTTTTGTGTTACAAATAACCGGAAATATTATTGATAATCAAAGAGGAGCGACATTAAGTAGTAGTATTGATCCTATCAATGGTGTAGATACATCGGAACTGGCTAATTTTTTTAATTTATTTGCGGTGACACTATTTTTAGCTAATGATGGAGTGATAACAATTTTGCAAATTTATCACCATAGTTATCGTTTGTGGCTACCTTTTGCAATGGAATTTCCATCAGTTACAAATATTTTAACTTTTATTTCTTATGCAATTTCAAAAGCAGTAATGTTAGCCAGTCCATTAATTATTATTTTTTTGGTCACAGAAGTTATGCTTGGACTCCTTGGTCGATATGCACCCCAATTAAATCCATTTTCTATTGCTTTAACTGTTAAAAGTTTAATTTGTTTTACTATGTTGATGATTTATTTTTCTTCATCTTTTAGTGAAACGGTATTAATCATGCAGCAAATATCTTTTAAACTAATTCAAAACAGTATTTAATGGAATGCTATGTCAGCAAACAAAACAGAAAAACCAACGCCTAAGAAGTTAAAAGATGCAGCACAAAAAGGAAAAAGTTTTAAAAGTAAAGATTTGGTTATTAGCTGCCTTATTTTTTTAGGTTGTTTATATTTAATGAATTATATTAATTTTAAAACTATAATAGATATTTGGGCGAATACATTAAAAAATAATCATAGTATCAGACCATTAAACTATACTTTTATTCTTCTTTTTACAGCGTTAAAGATTTTTTTGCCCTTCCTTTTTTTATGTATATTAATTATTATGCTAACAACGATGGCGCAGACAGGATTTAAAATTGCAACTAAAGTACTTAAGTTAGATTTTAATAATTTAAATCCCATTAATGGGATTAAAAAGATATTTGGCATTAGAACTATAAAAGATTTTATTAAAACATTTTTGTTCATTATAATATTTTTTATTGTTACATATATTTATTGGAATAATAATAAAAAAATTATTTTTTCTCAAATTTATTTAAATATTGAAAGCATTTTTATCGTTTGGAAAGAGTTAATTAGTGATTTTATTATTATTTTATTATCTTCATCTATTATTGTTTTAATTTTGGATTCAATTGCAGAATATTTTATTCACATTAAAGATTTAAAAATGGATAAAAATGAAGTTAAACGTGAATATAAAGAACAGGAAGGAAATCCTGAAATCAAATCAAAAAGGAAAGAATTGCATGTCGAGATTTTATCTGAACAAGTAAAAAGAGATATTAAGAGTTCCAAATTCATGCTCGCTAATCCAACACATATAATTATTGGTATCTATTTAAATCCGCAGATAGTTGCAATACCCATGGTTTCGGTACTTGAAACTAATCAACGTGCACTTGCTGCGCGAGCTTATGCTGAAAAAGAGGGCGTACCTGTGATAGAAAATATTGCATTAGCACGTCGAATATATAATACACATCAACTTTATTCTTTTATTAATTTAGAGGAAATTGGTGAAGTAATTAAAATTCTTAGTTGGTTACAAAAAGTAGAAAATGAGTGGGATAACTAAATTACATAAAGAATTACTATTTTTTAATGAGCGTTATTTATGTGAACATGATTTATTTATCTGTTTTAATTATGAAAATGAATGCTAATAGCAATTCAGGAGATTTACTATGCCCTGTAATAATGAAAATATATCTCTTACTCAGAATGAACAAGATAGTTTTGGTCTTGAAGAAACTATTCTGACAGTTATGAATACGGGTGCCACATTAAAAGATATCTATGAAATAGATGAAAATGTTTTAGAGAATATTTACGCCCATGCTTATGAATTTTATCAACAAGGTAGGCTTGATGAAGCCGAAAAGTTTTTTAAATTTCTATGTATGTATGATTTAAAAAATGCAGATTATTTCATTGGCTTAGGCGTTGTTTATCAGCTTAAAAAGGATTATGCCAAAGCTTGTGATATTTATGCTTTATCTTATGTGATGGCAAAAGATAATCATTGCCCTGTTTTTTATTCAGGCCAATGCCATTTACAAATGGGCGATATTGCTAAAGCTCTTTATTGTTTTGATTTAGTTTGTAATGAAAGCACGGATGCTAAATTAGTAAAAAAAGCTGAAGTTTATCGTAAGGTTATTAAAGAAACGAAATTATCAGAATCAGAAGTGAAAACAGAAAGTTCAACTTCGTAATAATATATATTTAATTAGGAGTTATTATATGGGAGAGATAGACACATTAAATATAAGGAAAAATTTTTCTAATAATTTTAATAATGAAAATATCAGTGATGATCATTTTAATGAAATTGCTAGCGTTATTAAAAATAAAATGACTATTTCTCCCAAAGAAAGAACTCAGTTAAGTAATAAAGCCAAATTAGAACTAATTCTAAAATCAGATCCTAATAATAAAGAAATTTGTAATAGTTCAATTGATATTCCTCAAATTAGAAAGCCAAATTCTTCACTACCAGGAAAAGGTAACTTATTATTTATTTTGGCTGAAATGCAAAAAATTACTGTCGATCTTCAAGGGGAAAATTTAAAACAGAGAATTGAACTGTTTAATGTTAAATTAAAGGCTAGGACTGAAAATGCTAATCAATTATCAAGCGAAATTGATCAATTGAATCATGAATATCAACAACAATTAGCGTATTTAAATAGCATGACGATGAAACTACAAGAAGCAAAATCTTGTAAACAAGCGCTTGAGAATGAACTTCATGCTAAAAAAAATGAACTAAATAATAAGCAGCTAGATTATAAAAATTTAACAGAAAATATAAAAGAAAATCTTACTGAAAATAGTTTGCTCTTAGAAAAAAAGTTAGCAGAGGAAATAAATACCCTTACAAATTTTATTCAGCAAAAAGAAAGTGAATTAATTGAATTAAATAACTTATTTGAGATGGGATCAAATGAGTGTGAAACTGCTATTAATAATGTAGCTCAATGTGCTGATTTACTTGATGATGCACTAAATAAATTGCGTGAATTTAAAGCATACGAGATAGAAAGCCATAAACCTATTGAACATCATATTGAAGAGGCTATGTCAAACACAGCTAAGTTGTTAGAAATTTTAACAACATTAATTATTATTATTGGCAATAGCGCCGTTGATAAATTACAGGATGATCTTGAAATCAATCGTAAACGAGCAACGGCGAATCAAAATGAACTAAAACGCAAAGCTGAAGAATATGAAGAACAGGTAAAAAAAGCCGAAGAAACGCAAAAAATAGCCAAATGTGTCGGACAAATTTTGGGTGGTTTGGTTATGGCTATTGGTGCAGTCGGTGCACTATTTGGCGGCGCTGGCATTGCTTTAATGGCGGTTGGCGTAGCGTTATTAGCAGCAGATTTTATTGCTGAAAAAGCGACAGGTCGATCATTAACCGATAGGATCATGAGTCCGTTAATGGAGCATGTTTTTATGCCATTAATGGAGATAATAGGTAAAGTTGTCGATGCGATATTCGAATATACGCCACTTGGTTATTTATTAAAAGAGATCGATAAGGCGGCTGGCACTGATTTATTGTCAATAGCAAAAGGCATTGCAACTGCGGCGGTCGCGGTTGCTGCAATGATTGCTTTAGCTTATGTGGCGAAATCTGCGGCAAAATTTCTCTTTGAAAAGATGTCGCAAACTTTTATCAACTCAATTATGCAAGTCGCTAAACAAGCAATTACTCAGGTAATAAAGAAAATTATTCCAAACGCAGTAAGGAATATGAGTAATCAAACATCTGCGCTAGTAAAAAAAATAATCAATGAAATTGCTAAAAAGTTAGAACAAGTTGCCAGTAAGATTTCAGCAATGATGGAAAAAGCAACTCACCACGTTAATAAGTCGGTATTTAAAAATATGAAGCTAAGTACACCGGAAGAAATTCATCGTTTGCTGAGAATTACCAGCAATAGATTAGCTATGGCTAATCAAGTAATCATGTTTAGCAATACCGCAACCCAAGGAGGATTGAGAATTAATGTTGCCAATGCTGAATTACAGAAAGCCAATATCAATGCTAATATGTTGTTAGAACGGTATGAAATTGACCGTTTAATGGATGATTCACAGCATTTATTTACAACTTATAAACATCTGCAAGAGGGCATCATGAAATTATTTTCTGATATTGCAGAGATAATTACTGCTCAAAATGATACTGGTAAACATATCAGTAAGTCTTTGCGTGCTTAAATTAACGAGGAAAATATGACAGCAATAAGTAATTCTGATAATAAAGCTATCTCATACCCAACTAATCCTAATATTGATGATCCAGAGATTATTTCTAATACGGAAAAACCCTTTTTAGCTGGATCTGCACCAACAGCAGCCGATATAAAAAATATAATAAATAATATAAATATAACAGGCGATGAATTGGTAAAACTTGTATTACGAAAACCTGTCAAGATTGGCGGAAAAGATTTAGCTAGTGATGTAAAAGAAGCTGTTGAAAGCTTACTCGCTAATGTTGAAAATAGAGCAGAATTATTTAACTTTTTGCTATCAGTTAAAGATAAAGAAGGGCTTATCAAAATTGATGATAACATAAATGATTGCAATCGTTTTGAGATCACCCAATTGGCTAATGGCTATACCGGTAACCAGGATAAATTAATTCAGGCAATGTTGATGGCGGCTTTAAGTCAGTTAGAGATGCGTCGTCAATTAGCTAATATGGAGGTTAAGATCGCCTATGATTCAATTAAATCAAGCGCTAATAATATGGTTGAAGCGGCTCAGGAAGGGAAAAAACAAGCAATAACAACGGCAATGGTTTCTATTGCCATGGCTGGTGCTGGAACTTTTGGGTCAATTAAGAGCTTAACTAAACAAAATTCGTCACTCAAACTTCATGATACTCAAGCCGTTAAATTAAATGCAGATGCAATAGAGCAACGAAATGCAGCCTACAATGCATCGCGTGCCGGTACGGATAATGAGACTGCATCAGTTTTTATGGCTCAATCACAGGAATCTCAAACTAAAGCACAGATGTTTCAGCTGACTGGGCGAGAAACGCAAAATGAGGCGCAGAAAAGTTTAGTGGCAGCAAATGCAGTAAATCAAAATTAGGCAGTGGTAGGCCAGATGGCTGGACAGCAGAATGCAACAGCGCAGGCAGAAAAATCGGCTGAATCGCAGGTTGATTTGGCAAAAGAACGTGCCTTTAGTGACATAGCGCAAATCTCTAAAAAAGCCCAAGAAGAATTTATCACATTGTTAAAACAAATTTTAGATATGTTCATGGAAGAATATCGACGTAGAGCTCAAACTTGTCGAGCTATTATTGGTTAATTTGTTAACGGTATTCGAGATAAAAAGTAAACTGCTAGACTAATACGACTAAAATTTAAGGCTGATATTAAGCGCCCTTATTGGAGTTTTTAGTCAAGATCCTTACAGGAATTGAGATGGAAATTTATAACCCTTTTATAAATCAGGCATTAATTTTTTATAAAAATGATGATAACGATGATAAGGCTGATAGTAATTCTTCCCAGGCAAGTCATAATAAAACGGTTATTGCTAATCAGGATGGTGAATTAAATAAACTAAAATATTTGCGTAACCGTAATGAAGATTTAGTTAGGAAAAATAAAAAGTTAATTCAGGCAATGAAAAATCCAGCGGGCAGTGAAAAATCAAATCAACAAGCAGCACAGATAAACAATAATGAACGTTTGTTGTCATCTGCAGACGCCCTACGAGGCGGACAACAGATAGAAAGTCAGGCAATAATACCGTTTTTGGATAGTCTTGATTATGAGGGGAAAAACAGTGAAGAGATTGCTACAAAAATAAGAATAATGCGTAGTGTAATAGATGAATATACAGAAGAAAATATACCTGGTGCAAAAAAATTATTATTTAATCGTGCTAATTTTTCTAAGGTTAAATCAAGCGTGGAAATAGCTAAAAGTTTATTTGAAAGTATTACTAATATTAATAAAGATTATTTGGAAGTTTTTCAACGTAGCGCTAAATCTTATGCGGATGCGCTAAGAGAACTTAATGAAATACTCGCCTCATTTAAAGATGCTATAAAAACCGATAAAGATACGATTGAGTTTAAATTTGATGAAACAAAAAAGATAATTGATAAGCTTACAGAACTGAAAAGTAAATATAGCCATAGAAGGCTGGTACCTGCTGAAGGTAGTCTAAAAAATCAAGATGAGGCGATTGCATGGGCTAAACAGCTGGGTTTGAATGCCAAGAAATCCATTAGTATTGAGAAGAATAATATCTATCTTAAAATGGATGTCAGCTTTATTGATGAAATCATCAACAATTTTCCAAAAGTTAGCGCGAAGAAAGGTGAAAAAAAATTTATATCGGATGCTACATTTAATTCAGCACGGTGGGCGGCATGGCAATCTGGTTTTGACCAATTTAAAACAGAAGCTCAAACCATTTCACAAACGGTAACGCAGAAATATTCAAATGCCAATGCTATTTACGATAATGTCATTAAAATATTGACTAATACAATTAGGGAGTTACAAGAATCAAATAAATCATTCCTTACTATTTAATAATTAGAGAGGAGTTATGCTTAAACCATCTTGTATTAATAAAGCTAGTTTAGTAGCAAATTTTAGTCAGCCAATAGATCAAACTAATTGTTCTGAAGACACATCAAATAGGTACGTAAGTAAAATCCAGAAAGTTAGCAATAGTAATAGTGATTCGATAGCTGGTATTTCTCATTCTAAACAATCTATTTCTGTTTTTAATGATAAATGTGATAGCAGTATTAATAAGAGTAATAATGTATTATTAAGTGAACGTATGTATAAAGCTAAGATCAAAATGCCTGATCAAAAAACAGCAATTGTGATGAGTTTTGATCGTCAATTAGATCTATTAGAAGGAAAAAGTCAATTAATCTTAAATCGTTTTTTGGAGATCTTTAAAAAACATTCTTTTAGCCAAATAAGCAAAAAACAAAAAGAACATCTTTATATTTTTATTGCATTAATAAATTTTATATTAACATCAAGTTTAGTTAAAAATAATAGAAAGAAAATATATGAAGAATTTAATGATTTTTTTAAAAAAATATTAGATTATAAATGTGATATTACAATATTAAATGGCACAACCACTAGCTGCGTAAAGGATGCGCTTAAATTTCAAAAAATGGCTAAGTATTTATTAACTAGATATAGTGAAACTATAAATACGGATGGATTATCATTTGCTCATTATATCAAAGAACTTGCATTAACAGAATTATATGCCCATTTTAAGCAGTATGGTATAGAACAAAGCTTAATTGATAGGGAAATAGAAAATGGACAGCTTTTTTCGGCAGGATTTAATATTTTTTATGATAAAAGAATGGCAACTCTCAATAATGAAGAAGATATTTTGATGCGCTTTAATAATATAGTTAATTGTGAATTTATTGCTTTTAACGCATTAAATTTTTCAAATAAATATGATATAGAACAACCTGGCTCTAGTGATATCACACAAAATCACAATAATGATAACTCTTGTGCCCAATCAATTGAAAATAATAAAGGTATTTTTCAACAATCATCAGTTGAAGCGAGTGCTCCGCTTGAAACATTGGCGACTAATTTTCAAAATGTTAAATATATTACGGGATGGAATCCAGAGTATCGATTAGAATTTCAACCAGAATATAATCCAAAGAATACTTAATTTGGTAATTGTTATTGCTAAATTATATAAAGAATAAATATTATATTAGTATAAATAGAGTTACAATTTAATATTATAAATAAAATATTTTATTTTACTTGTTAATTATAATTTAAAAAATATAATTTAATCAATAGTGCTTTGTTTTATAATATGTTATTATATTTTTTAATAAAATTTATTTTATTATCTATGGTTAGACAATATAATAAATGGATGCTTTAGATTATAAAATGATAAATAATATTATTGCAAGAAGTCTCAATTTATCCATTGAAGAAATTTCAGCAGAAATGCATTTAATATATGATTGTATGGCTGATTCTTTAATGCTAATAGATTTATTTATTGAGTTAGAAAATTATTATCAGATAAACTTCACCAGTAAAGATATTGAAAGTATAGAAACTGTTGGAGATATATATAATTTTTTAGGTTTATCTGAATTAGTTTTAAATAAAACATATTAATTACATTGGTAAATATTACATGGATTATTTTTTCATTTGTTAATTATCATTATAATTTGATGATTATCTGATTATGCTTTTTTTGGTAAAAAAACATATTGTAGACAAAAGTAATAATTAGATAAGTATTAACTGTATGGAGATGAATAAAGATAAGCAACTCGTTTTTAGGATCCTGAATGGAAAACTAGCTGGGTGTGAATTTTTGCTTGATAATCTTCATACTGTTTTTATGGTCACAAATGATAGCACAATTGAGACGATACATAAGGGAAACCTATATCCAAATAATCTTATTTACATTCCTTGTCTTGATCGTGAATATAGTTTTGAAATAATTATTGAAAATAATACATTAAGTGGTAATGGTAATATCATTGTTAGAGAAATCAGTGATGAAAATGTCGATAATGAACAAAGTATTACATTGAATGAAATATACTACATTAATGACCTTTCATTTGCGATTCGTAACATGGATGATAGCTTTAGTGAAAAGGTCTTACATTATCGTTACCCGATTATTGATATAACGGCAGATAGATTTTCTCCTGTCAAGAAAAATTATTTAGTCATTACATTATTTTTTTTACTGATATTATTAGTTATAGGTATCTGCGCTTATTTTTATTTTACTAGTGAACAAAGAAAAATATCTAAGCTTTCTGTTTTATTGCGTAATGATTTAGAACATTATCGAATAAGTTATGGTCAGGATAACATTATATATCTGTTAGCAAGTAAAGAACGCTATGTATATCATGCTAGAAAGTTATTGAATAATAGTGATGATGCTAGTCAAGTGAAAGTATTATCAAAAAAACAGCAACTTAGAGCTCTTGCTAGCTGGTTGAGAAAAAATTTTCCGCTAGTCTATTTTCATGCTATTGAGCTGGATAAAGCTGAGCAGCCAGTCATATCAGTTAGTAAAGAAAGAACAAGCTTAACGGATAAAGAAAAATCTTATCTGATCAAAAAGTTAAAAAAAGATTTTTTATTTGTAACTAATGTGGTTTTTAAGTCTATCAGTGATAAGTATATTGAAAATATTTCTGAACATGGAATTAAAAAACTAAAAATAAATTACAAAAAAATTGTCTCTAAAAATAGCATTACTTTTTTTATCTTAGATAATTTAAGTGATCAGGAAATACAGTCAATAAAGCTATTTATTAATAATTTTTATCAAAATTGGGGAAGAAATTATATTTATTTTACTATTGAGTTAAATAGTGACTGGCTACAAGATAAATCTTTTAGGTATGGTAGTAAAAATTATATACGTACTTCTCCATTTCACTATTATTTTAATAAAAATTAACAGGAGGTTTTATATGTCGGCATCAATTGGCAGTAGCAAAGTTAATGAGGCTAATACTGGTCAAAAACAAGAGAAATTTGATGCAACCCAGTCTGTTGGTGGTTATCTGGTTAAAACAGCGGCCAGCTTTGATAATGGTGTGAAAGAAATGAATATCGCTCTTGATGATACCTTAAAACAATTAACTAAGGATCCATCAAATCCAATGCTGTTAGCTAAATATCAATCTCTACTTTCTGAATATACCTTATATCGTAATCTCCAATCTAACGTGATAAAAGCGCTTAAAGATGTTGATAACAATATTATTTCTAATTTCCGTTAAACTTTTTAGAAAAATATTTTTTATTAAGAGTGATTTATGATAATAAAAATTATTAATTCCTTTGTTAGTAACCATGTTACTGATATTGTTAACTTACATCCTGGTTCGGTTGGCTTAGATAATTATTTAATTGCGCATTTTGCTAGGCTATCTTATACAACCAAAATGGAATATGAACAAATATTGAATATAGCAAATAACCCTGCCAATTATTCTGATCCAAAGTGTTTAAGTTATCTTCAACAAAGGACGGCAGATTATAATTTACGCCTTTCTCTATTACAAACGCTCTCTCGCAAAGGAGTAACTGCTGTTGAAACATTATTGAAAACCTAGTATGAAAAAATTTTATCTCAACTTAATTTTGTTATTGGTGTTATTAACCGGTTGTAATGAACAGGAATTACTTAAAAATTTGGATCAAAACCAAGCCAATGAAGTGATAGCTTTATTACAACAGAATAATATTGATGCTTATAAAAAAGAGAGCGCAAAATCGGGTTATATTATTTATATTGAAAAAGAAGATTTTATTCCGGCGGTAGATTTGATTAATCGTTACGGTTTACCACGTAAACCCAGATTAGAAATTGCGCAAATGTTTCCGTCTAATAGCTTAGTATCATCACCGTTAGCTGAAAAAGCACGCCTCTATTCAGGAATTGAACAGAGATTGGCACAATCTTTACATTCTATTGAAGGCATCGTAACTGCTCATGTGCATATTAGCTATGAGTTAAATAGTGTTGAAAGCAAAAAAGAGCACAAATATCATGTCTCGGCATTAATTAAATATAATGATACGATTAAGGATGTAAACCTATTAATTAATGATATAAAAAGATTTTTAAAAAATAGTGTAAATGGCGTAAGTTATGATGATATTTCTGTAGTTACCACAGAAATGGAACAGATAAATCGATTAAAATTAATATCCCATCATCAGGGGACAACCTCTAGTTTTATATGGTTATTTTTTGCTAATATTTTTATTATCTTAATTATCTGTTTTCTATTTTTCTTGATAAATAAAAATAGAAAGATACCAGCATTACTTACTATGAATAATAATTCTATGACAAATTTTATTAAAGAAAAACTTATTCTAAAAGATAAAAGTAATAAATAAATGGTTATGATGTCTAGTGATAAAATTAATTTTTTCTTATATGATCCGATATCTTGGATGCATAGCGATCATTTTTCTATTCCTGCAATTTTTAATAATAAAGCTTGTAGGTCGATTTTTAATAGTGTAGTAATAAATTTTTATTCCCTGCCGATTGATAGTACTTTTAATTGCAATCATATTGAAAGATATATTATAAAAAATTGGAATATAATATTGCAAGTTTCCTTTATGTTAGCTTGTTTACGCTATCGTTCACTATGATTTCGCACTGGAAAAATAGTAAAATTAGATAAAAATATAAGAAATTTTTGTCAGTTAAATATTATTGATGATTTCGTGTTTATCGCAAAAAACAATTTTTCTGATATTGATTTATGGTTATTGGCCAGAAAAGAAATATATATATTTCAAGATTATTTGTCAGATACAGTAATGAAAAGATTGGCGATATTATTTCCTCGTATAGACAATGATGATTATAACTTTGCTAAATTAAATCCACAATTTAATTTATTAAAATTGGCTGTTCAATATGCAAAAAGATATCAATAGTCTCAATATAATAGATAATGTTTTATTAAAAAAAGAGATATTGACTGAACATAATAAAGCATTTTCAATTACTGAAAAGTCTAAAAATTATGCCGATACTATAGTCAAAAATGCAGTCAAAGAGTCGGATAGAATAAGCAAAGAAGCATTTTTAATTGGCTACAAAGCTGGGTTAAAGAGTATAATTGACAATATTATCTGTTATTTTAAAAATTCTGATGATATTTATCATGCAATTCAGCAAAAAGTACTAAATCAAGTTAATCAATGTTTAAATAAGATTATTGATGATGAAAAATTAGTTGCTTATTTTATCAATAGCTGTTTAGCTAGTTTTTCTAATAATTTAGAGAAAGATGAACTTATTATTATTCAGCCAGAATTATATAAAAAATTAGAATATAAAATTGTTAATTGTATTGAGTTTAAACAAGAAAATATTATTTTTGATTACCATGCTGAAAACTATTTTCTTATTAAATATAAAGATAATATGATAAGACTTGAACATAACTTGATATTAGAACATATAAATTTATCTATACAAGAAAAATATTTTTATAAAGAAATGATCCAAAATATTGATCTTCTTATTAATAATCTTTCACCTTTAGGACAACAATATGAAAATTCCGATAATGAATAATATTATGTCACCTATTACAGAATCTTCTATTACAGAATCTTCTATTACCGAAAAAATTAAATCATTAGATGATAGACTGAAAGAAAATGAAATGATTGCAAATTATAATGATTCCTACTTAGTAAATAAAACAAGGGGCGTAGATCCTCTTTTTTATACTCAACTACGTGAACTATATGACAAAGCCAAAGAAAGTGAAGAGGAAGGATTATAAATGGTAAGTAAAACTATTTTTATTTATCTTGTTATATTTTTTTCTTGCATCATCAGTGGGTGCCATAATTTTCATGATCAGACTAATTTATCAATCAGCGGTTTAAATAATCATTTAGAATGTACAACGGTAAAAAATAATTTAAATAAATCTACACCGATTGTTTTATATAAGAGAATGGTGGATTGTATAAAATTACACCAATATGAAAAAGGTGTTTTTCTTTATTCATTAGCCGGAAGTTATACCTATTACGATGCAAATCGAATAAATACTTTTTATGCTAAAAAAGTTCATCATAATTTATTGATTAAGAATTTAGCCTTTTTAACTAAAGCCGAATCTAACTCTTTTTGGATTATTTTAAATAATTTTATGCAACAAGATAAACAGAAAAAGATGATCTGCAGTAAAATTGAGCAAGTTGGGGCTCCTGATTATCAACCCATCTATATGTTAAGAAATAAAATTAGAACAATCTCACGATATGATATTGATTATGTTTTATTTAAAAAAAGTTTAGATAACTATTTGAATTGTTGATGTCAATTGTTTTCAGCTATTTTTAATAAAAAATAAATTGTTTATCATAAGTTAGTCTTTTATTTTTTTTAAATGTTATATTTTAGTATTTATTAATTTTTTCATCATGATTATGATTAACATTTTAGTTAATATACCCTCATGCTAAATGTCTCATTTGATGGTGAATATTATGGATTGTATAAATTATAATATTGGACAAATGATAAGAAAAAAAAGACAAAAATTGCAAATTTCAGCAGCAGATCTGTCAGCTTTATTAGGTATTAGCCAACAACATCTTTCTCGCTATGAGAGAGGTGAAGTTAGGATTAATGTTGAATGGTTGATTAAAGTTTCAAGGGTACTAGATATCGCTATAGAAAGTTATTTTGTTAATTCGAGAATTAACTTTTGGGAGGATTATTATAGTATGGGTAATTGTTTAATGGTAACTAAAAATAAACGTTAGTATGTATTCATCTTGTTTTAAACTATCGATTAAAAATCAAGATAATATTGATATAAATAGAATCTTCTTCGTCCCTATGGAAAAATAAACTGCATTTTTATTTTTCTTTTTAATAACCAACACAGAGTTATTACCCCCATTTCTTTTATAGGAATTGGGGGTTTTTGTTGGTTTATTAGCTAAATATGTACTAGTGTGATTTTACTATGTTTAACTTAATCGAATTGAATAAATTATTTTTATTTTTTAGAGAAGTATTTAGCATAAAAAATAAATATTTTTTATGCTGTTATTTTTTTTATTACTAATTACTATTCTATTAATATAATTGTATTTTAGAATAATTTATTGTATAGACGAGAATATTTATGGAAATAACTTCTAGTCGTATTACAAATATAAATCCTATCAAATTAGACATGGACAATGAGAATAATAATAAGCTAAAAAAAGACAAATCAGTAAAACAAATATTAGATGAAAAAACGACAATGCTAATATCATCAGATAAAGGGACGGAAATCATTGATCATTTTGCAATGATGAATGCAATAAGTGATCAGCGCGCAGAAAATATTCGTAATACCTTTTTAAAGAAAACTATTTCAAGCGATATTCTTGTTGATATTCTCAATTTAATTAATGCTGCTGACAATAATATGAAACATCTAAATAACATAACTGGGTTGGATTATTATGTTACAGTAAAGATAAAATTGCTACAAAAAAATTACAACTAGAAAATTGTCGACAGCAATTAACGATATTAAAAACAGATGAACAGAAATATAAAATAATACAAAATGAAATAATTGGAATTGAAAATGATATTGAAGTTTGTAGTAAGGTATTGTTGATAGCAGAAAAATCCACTCGTGTTCATCAACTAAGTACGCTGGGCTTTTCAATAAACACAATTCCTATTTTTAGATTTATTCAAGCGTTAAGCAATATAATTGAAAAAATTTTTATTATTCCCTTTCAGCTGATAGTAGTAAAGCATTTGTTTATGGATTAGATAATATCATTACTTTAATTGAACAAACTGATAAATATGTTTCTGATCACTATTTAAATATGCTTGAAGCATTATATGAAAATAAATTAAAAAGTATAGTAAAAACGCCGATACATTTTAATAAAGAAGATATTATCCAGCATATAATTACCCTCAATGTAGAAGGTTGGCAAAATAAGACTGCGGCAGAAAAAGCAGAAGTATATGAAATGATTAATGCAGCAAATAAAATAATAAAAAAAGTTAATAGTGGCAAATTTACAATTAATCCAGAAATTGAAACATTAAATATTTATGCAATATCTGTTTTAGCATCTATTTATGAAACCGATGCACATGTGTTTGGTAAATTATCATTAGAGGATATTACATTAACTGAGTATGTTTATAGTTATAAAGATCAAAATGGTAGAATTCAAGTTGATACAACCACAATTTATGAATATATGTTACGACATATACAAGAAATTGATTCACCTTTCTCAAAAAGAGATCACATTAAACTAAAGTTTCCTGCTGAATTTCAACCCGGTTTAATATATTATTTAGAAGAAGAGTGTGAAAATATCAAAGCGCATTATTATATTATTAAAAATTTTCAAAAGTTAGAAAAAGAACTAAATGATATTAATAAGTTAATGCCAAGCTCAGCTCAATATTTGACTGATTTTTTATCTAATCTTAAGGATAAATATCAAGTTGAAAACCTTTCTTTAACAGATGAAGTAGATTATAAAATAACTAGAAAAGGTTTTGGATATTTAAGTACTTTTGATCCCGTTAGCAAATATAAAAAATTTACAATATATGATATTCTTGCTGGTAGGGATAAAAAATATATATCACATGAGTTAGGTTTCATGATGTATAATTTAGATAGAAATTTTCCAAATAAATATAATAAAAAAATAATCGAAGAAATCGATTCATTTGATGTTCAAAAGGATTATATTAATAATATAGAGGGATTAAAGAATAATGGTAATATGAAAAATAAATTTTATCATTATATCGATACGTTACTTAATGATTATAATAATAAAAATAAACCCTATTATCTTATCGAAAATAGCCCATCATTGTTAGTTTATGCACAGCGTGAAATAATGGATCGCACCGGAAATGACCCAATTAATTATCAAAATCTCCATCCAGAGAATACCCCAATTAGTGTGATCTCGACCATTACCGGTCAACGTCTCCAATTTAGTTCACTACGAGATATGAAAAATCAAATAAAAGATAATAAAGAAATAAGTGATTGGTTTAATTATCACTTTCCGGTAGCTCATAAAATGGTTGCTGCAGAGTTAAGACTAATAAAGAAGGGTAAGGATTATTCTTATTTATATGAGAATATATTAGAAATGTATCTTGCTGATATAGATGTATTAGTTTTTTCTCATAGTGAAAATAGCATATTTAACATATTCGAACATATTAAATTATTTATATTACCTGCTTTTTTTATGGAACCTGTAGCTGGATTTTTATATGGTAGTTTAATTACTGTGTTACCTTCATTTGGCCAGGCCGCTAATAGCGATACCCTAGAAGAGCGTAATAATTATTTAAATCAAGCCGCTTTTGCGATGGGTTTAGAAGTTGCGGGCGTGATCTCTCTTGTGGTTTTAAAAAAGATAATTTCTAAGGCAGGGACGCTCTATGCCAAGACTAAATTACCTAAACAAGTATTTGTTGCTCCAAATAATATTTTGGATGATTTATCCCATTATGGGATGAATCGAACTGTTACGGCTAGTTTAGTGCTAGGAATGAAAAAAATGACGTTACAATCACAGAATATTAATATTCTTAATAGCACCAACACTATGAGTTACATAGGATTGGCGCCAAGAAATCGGATAAGAGAGGCTATTCGCTCAAATATGCTGGCGGGAACAAAGTATGAAACGGCTGAACTTTATATTGCCGATATATTAAAGCAAGCAAATGTCATTACTGAGCTACAAGAACGCTCATTAATTGAAAATTTAAAGAAGGCCAAATATTATACTGATTTTTTGCGTAATAGTGATTTATTTAATGATGTGCAAAAAATAACTACCATAGATGATCTTTTGCAAATTAAACAAGGACAGCTTGTTGTTTTTACCAAAACAGTGGCTAATGCAGATAGGCCAGTACATGCGATGGTTAGTGTTGGTAATGGACGTTTTGCCGGTATAAAAAATAGCTTATTGGATGCCAGTTTAGGCGATGGTAAGAAAATTATTACGGCAGAACAATTAGGCCAATTTGAAGGCGGTATTTTAAAACATTCCGGTTCATTAGAAGCCGGTGGATTAAATGTCTGGGCTGGTTATCCTAAAGGAGCAAAATACAGTTATGGCCAACCGATAGACCAAGTTGCGAAAGATTTAGTCTCAGAGGCTATGACCGATTCAGCAAAATGTATTGCTGAGCTATTAGAGCGATCAGGTGAGTTATCTTCTGAGCAAGCGTTGGTATTTTATGGTGTGGCGAAATCGCTATATTCCTCCAGTAATCATCAAAAAACGCTACAAAAGTTGATGACTAATCAAAAACAAATTAATCATTATTCGGAATTGGCGTCGTTGCCTAAAGGTAGCCTAGTTGCTTTTCACGAAAATAATTATTCTGTTAAGAAATTAATGGTTAGCCTGGGTGATGGAAAATTTGCCATTAGGCATACCGATCGTTTGGAATTAATTTTTGGTGGTAATTTTACCCAACTTGCTGATGGTAAATTTGGTTCTTATCAAGTAACGGCAGGTAAGGTTAACTTATCGGCGATGCGACAAGCGTCATTGTTAGGTAAAGATTCCATGTTTGGTTTAAAAGGTAATAAATTACTGATTAGGGCCCATGGGGCACCATCGATTATTAATTATATGGATTCAATAGAACTTGCCGATGTTGTTAGAGGTTTAATGTTAAGAACAGAAGATACGATTGATTTACGTGCGGTCGGCGCTATCGAGTTACAATCATGCTTTGGCGCTTATGGCAGGTATCCTTCTGGGCAGGTTTTAGCCAATAAATTAGGCAAAAAAGTCACAGCTTACCCGCTAACATACAGTGAAAAGATTGCGCATAATCCCGAATGGTGGCGGCCGTATCCTAAAACATTTATGCCAGCGAGTGATTTAAATTTTACCCAACAATGGCTAATTAATCAGCAACACATGCGCAATCATAACTTTTGGAATAAATTACTTGGTCTCTACAAAAACCTTACAGTGATTAATAGTCGCATTGCCCGGGCAGCAGAGCATAATAAAATGGACAGCATTATTGAATCAATGACCAATGATATAGCAAAATTAGTGTTAAAAAAAATAAGCATTGATAATTTTTTACAATTGCATGCAGAATATTATAGTGACGGTTTAACAGAGGTTCCGCCCGCTGTAATAAAGTCAGCATTAGAAACTTTATTGGCTAAGGATACACCTAGTGATGAGCAAAGCTTTGCTGAACAGATAATCGCCGTTTTCTCATTAAATAGATATTCATTTCAGTTATTAGATAACTATCTCTCTAATATATAATTGCCCTTAACGCATGACAATGTTATTAGCCGGTGTAGAGGTAACTGATAATAAATTAGCTTATCAGTAAAATACCGGCGCATTGAATTCTGCTATCCATAACGATGATAGCAGAATAATTGCTGCTAAAAAGTCATTAAAGGGGTCTGGTGTTAAAACACCTTTTCGCTCATATATCTTAGCAATGAGTACGAAAATTTTTACTGTGTAATGCTGAATTTTGTACTTGTGTACTAAAACTTATTGCTGTGCTAGCAATAGGGTAAATATCTTATAAAATGACAGAGGCAAATTTTTTATTTAAATTTTTTTAAAAATGCTTTTATTTTTTTAATTAAATTTTAAATTAAAAATAAACACTAAAATAAGCAACTAAACTTCGCCATATTTTTATCTATTAATGAAATAGTATTAGCTTTAATGCCAAATTAAAAACTATCAAAATTATCTTTACTAATTATTTTAATAAGTAACAAAATAAAAAAATGACTTTATTGAATTTTTTGTTAATTGTTTTTTGTAAGATATTTATTTTAAGGATAATAAAATGACTAATATAGCCTTTAAAACTAGTCGTTGGACAAGAGCTGATGCTCTTAAAGTTTATATAGATGATCCAACAACAACCCAACCACTTATTGATTATAATTTTCCGGTTATGGATGAAACGTTGTTTATCTGGGATACCATGCCGCTTAGAACGCTAGATGGAACGATTGTTTCGGTTAATGGATGGTCAATCATCTTTACATTAACGGCTGAAAGACGTCCAGATTTATTTAAATATAAAGATGGTCGATATGATATAACGAGTGATTGGCATGATCGTCACGGCCGTGCTCGTATCTGTTTTTGGTATTCAAGGGATGGTCAAAGTTGGGAATTTGGCGATCGAGTGATGCAAGAGGGGGTTTCACCTACCAGTAGGGAATGGGCTGGAACCCCGATTCTTATGAATGATAAAGGTGAAATAGAATTATATTATTCCTGTGTAACTCCTGGTGCATGTATGGCTAAAATTTGTGGACGGGTTGTTACATCGCAAACGGATGTTAGAATGGTCGGTTTTGACGAAGTGATCCCGCTATTCTCGGCGGATGGTTTTTATTATCAGACAGAAGAACAAAATCAATACTGGAATTTTCGCGATCCATGGCCTTTTATTGATCCTATCGATGGGAAGCTCTATATGGTTTTTGAAGGCAATGTGGCCGGTGAACGTGGCACACATATTATTACCAGTGATGATATGGGGGACATTCCGCCTGGATATGAAGAGGTTGGAGGGGCGCGTTTTCAGTGTGGTTGTATTGGAATTGCGGTAGCAAAAGACAAATCTGGTGAGAACTGGCAGTTACTTCCTCCATTGCTCACTGCTGTAGGTGTGAATGATCAGACTGAACGGCCACATTATGTATTTAAAGACGGTAAATATTATTTGTTTACGGTCAGTCATCAGTATACTTATGCCGACGGTTTAAATGGACCTGATGGTGTATATGGTTTTGTTAGTAACAACCTGACCGGACCTTATGAACCATTAAATGGCTCTGGTTTAGTTCTTGGCAATCCATCAGCTCGCCCTTATCAAACTTACTCACATTATGTTATGCCCAATGGCTTAGTTACATCATTTATTGATAATATTCCCAATCCTAATATTGATGATGGTAAAGGACAATATCGCATTGGTGGCACTGAAGCACCAACGATCCAAGTCAAAATTGAAGGAAACCGTACATTTATGGTGAAAGAGTTTGGCTACGGTTATATTCCGCCGATGGAGAATGTGGTAGTAAGAAAGAGATGCCGTGGTTAACTTGTTATAGTTGCTCAATTTATTTTAAATTCTTATCCAGATGAATAAAATTTAAGCAATCGTTTTTCTGACTAATTTGATATTTTTGTTATTTAATTTATTAATTTCAATTTATGCCTGAAAAATTAACCTATTTTTTAACATTAAAATATAACATTTAGTTGTTACTTTTGGGGGCTATTACCGCAGAGCAATTAGTCAGCAAGAAAGATCAAATTAATTTGATAGATAATTTAGATAATCCAGCATTGATGTAAAAGATTTTCACCTAATAGTCATTGAGAAATAAACGTTTATTCGATTTATAAGAAATGAATGCATTATCTATCTTCAAGCAATAAACGTAATTAATTTTATGATGAATTTTGAAAATGTTAATGAAAAATTATTAAAGATTGATCATATTATTGGTTGTTTAATTTAGATTTCCATTGGAATATTTAATTGTCAGATGTTAATTAGTTTAAGCATTTTTTATTCGCTTTGATTTAGTATGATTAGCATTCTCCTCTGTTTAAAGGAGAATGCTAAATTCTAAAATTGTGATAATTTTAATTTTGTAATATTAAGTGAGTTTTATCAACCGCAGACAAAAAATTAAAGCGGTAGACATTAATGTCACGCAAATAAAAGCCACAGGAAGTGTGAACATATGAGCAATACCGCCAATCAAAGCAGGTCCAAGTAAAATACCAGAATAACCTAGCGTAGACACTGCGGCTACAGCTAATGCTTCAGGCATTGCAGTTTGTTTTCCTGAGACAGTAAATAGCATAGGTGCAATATTTGATAATCCGAGACCTATTAGCATAAAGGCTATTGCTAATGTCCATAATGGACCATTGGCTACCAAAATAGCAAAACCAAATACTGCCATAAAACTACCATTAATAAATACCCGCTGAGCGCCCCATTGGCTAATTGCTTTATCGCCAAAGATGCGGCCAAAGGTCATCATAATGGCAAATAATGTATAGCCTAGTCCGGCATGATTAGGAGCAATATTCTGTTGACTGAGGAGTAAAATACCACTCCAGTCGAGCATGGAGCCCTCCATGATATAAGCGATACAACATAATAATCCCAAGATAATCACACTACCTTTTGGTAGGACAAAAAAAGGCGTGTCATTTGCGGTAGTATAATTGGTTAGGCCATTCCAGGTTGATATCATTAGTAAGCTTATAAATAATATAACTAATATAATTACTTGTAATGGTGTAGCGCCAAATGTTAATAACAAGCTAACGATGCCAGCACCAGCAAATCCTCCCAAGCTAAATAGGGCATGAAAACCTGACATTATTGGTTTTTGTGCTTGTTTTTCCGTAATCACCGCATGAATATTAACGACAACATCCATTGCACCAATACCCGCACCAAACAGAAATAGTGTGATTGCTAATGGTAAAACCGTTTCTATTGAAACGAGTGCTGCTAATGTTACCAGCACTAATATTGTCGCTAGAGTAAATATTCGCCGGCATCCAAAACGAGCTGCTAGCATCCCAGATAATGGCATCATTAATAAAGAGCCTAAACCAAAAGCCAGTAGTATCGCCCCCATGGTGCCATTTTCTACCTGTAGCCGTTGCTTAGCTAAAGGTATTAATGGTGCCCAGCTTGCTAAACTAAAGCCAGCAATAAAAAATGCTTTACGAGTCGCAATAATAGGCAAGTGCATAGCTCTCACGATATTTATTTCAGACACAACGAGTTCCTCGACAGCGAACAGACAGCTTAAAAATTGATTGAAAATTAGCTTTAGTTTTTCAGCTTAGCCAAATCCACTATCTTATCGAGATGGTTAATGATCGCAGTGGCCTGATGATAATTTTGCCCAGTAGATAACGGATGCGGCCAGGCATATATCTTACGCAGACCGGCATCATAAGCTGAACTGATACCTAAATCTGTATCTTCAATAACGATGGTGTTATTGATGTTAGCTTTTAGTTGAGTCATCATCGTGAGATAGGGTTCTGGATGAGGTTTGGTATATTTAACATCATTACCTGCAATCAATTTAATGGGGGTTAATAGTCCAAGTAAATTTATGTTAGCTAAACATACATCACGTGGCGCCGTAGAAACGAATCCAAATGGAATATGTCGTTGTTCCAGTAGATTAATTAAATCAATGACCCCAGGTCGCAAATATTTTTTAGCTAATTTAGCTTTATAGGTTTCAATCACTTGAGCGGAAACCGATGGTTGCTGTTCTGGTGGGATACCAATATATGATAAGGTTTCCTCTAAACTTAGCCCAATTAATTGTTGAGCTTCAACATGCTGAGTTTGCTCAGTTGCCACAGTGCGTAGAACGTCAAAATGTAATTGTTCGCTATCAACAATAACACCGTCTATATCAAAAATAACTGTCAGTTTATCCATTTTACTATTCTGCTTATCTGCTAATTAATATTAGATAGTCGTAGTAGTACTTTGCAGTTGGGAGCTTCAAGTGGAACCATTGTTTTATTATTAATATCACAGCCAACGGTACGAAAAGCGGATAGATAATCGGAAAAACTGAAGGTATGGCTTATTAGTTTTTCTGCCGGGATCTGTTTATCGCGGATCATCGCGTAAGCACGTTCGAAGCTATTATTTAGTGAATCAATTGAACCTATTATCGATAAACTTTTATCAGCGATTTTTAGTACGTCTAGCGTTGCTTTTTTATCTTTTAAGGCAACATTAAGTAATTTACCGCCAGGGGCCAGGTGAGAAATGAGTAATTCGGTAATTTGGCCGGTAGTATCAATACATAAATCTATTTGACTATTGCTTGTACCATACTCTTGTTCTATTGCTGACTCAAAATCATGATAAATTTTGCTATTGGGTGGTAAATTTTTACTGGCAAACTGATAGCGGTGGGAATTTTTTTCAACAATAAATGCATTTACACCACGTTGATGAAGTACCCATAAATAGAGCATTCCCATTGGGCCTGCTCCAATTACAGCAGCACGAATATTAGTATGGGTAATGGCTAGTTTATCAACACCGGTAATGGTACAACTCAAGGGCTCAGTGAGTGAGGCCGCCTCCATACTGACATGCTCGTCTAACTTAATTAAAAAAGCTTCATTAGCTCGATATTGATCAGCAAAAGCGCCATCGTAAGAAACACCGGCTTCAGTCCCCATTTTCATTTCACAATGATTAGGATTACCGGTTAAACACATCCGGCATTTTTGGCAGGCATAAGTTGGATTGATAACAACCCGATCGCCAACTTTAAATTTAGTGACATTCTTACCAATTTCAGTTACTACGCCACTGACCTCATGACCGAGCGTAGTTCCCGCTATCGCAACTGGATAATTATCATTAATAATACCGATATCTGTCCCACAAACACCACATACTGCGATATTAACAATCACATCATCAGCCTCTTGGCAATGCAGAGCAGGGGTTTCATGGATATTGATTTGCCAAGCTTGTGAATATTTGAGTGCCTTCATGGTATCATTACCTCTGGTTTATTTGATTTTAACTGACTCATTTCATTAAACGTGATATCCAATTTATTGATAATTTCATCTATATGTTGGCGGGTACAAATGAGTGGTGGACGTACTTTTAGGGTGCAACTTTTACCATAACGCGATCCTCGAATGATAAGATGATGCTTGTTAGCGAGATCAATAATTTGAGCTGCGTATTCTGGTGATGGTGTGTCGAAGCCAAACATATATCCAAGGCCACGTACTTTAGTAATATCATCGTGCTTATTTTGTAATGCAATTAAACTATCTCGTAAATAACCTTCATTTTGTTGTACATTAGCCAAAATATTTTCATCTTCGATGATATCAATAATTTCATTAAGTGCGGTTAAGGCTAATGGATTGGCACCAGAAGTACTTGAGTGCTCATAGAATTCAAGCACATCTAATTCTTCTTTCATTAAAATGCCGCCTGTTGGAATGCCAATTCCGCCTGCACCCTTAGCAAAAACAATAATGTCAGGATCAAGATCCTTGGCATAACCATTAGAGGCAAAGAACGTACCAGTACGACCAAAGCCGGTTTGTACTTCATAAGCAATAATAATAATGCCGTATTTATGACAGACATCTCTTATATAGCGGTAGAAATCAGTGGGTATAACAATATTTCCACCATTACCCATAACAGGCTCAATAATAAGACAAGCAATATTGTCATTAGAGCCGAGTTGGATAATTTGATCGAGATCGGGATAAGACGCTAATATATTTGTGTCTTCAGCACCGGCTAGCAGGCTAGGCGGCATAGGAATTTTAAGCGATCCTTCAATATTAATGCGAAAATTTTTGATTCGAAAAGCATTACCGGATATTTGTGCCGTTGCCAGCGATTGGCCATGATGGGCCAGGTATAGTGAAATGACGCCAGAGCGGCCAGTCGCTTTTTGTGCCATCCTTATTGCACCTTCAACAGCACCCGATCCTGAAACATCTCTAAACCAAATACGATTGATTTTTTCAGGAAGATATTTGATTAATTTTTGTAGAATACAAATTGACATTTCACGGGTATAGGCAGAGCTTAAATGGGTACAGCGATCTATTTGCTGCTTTAGTTTATCGGCTATTCTTTTATTAGTGTAGCCAAGTGGTAGATTGAATGTCCCTGAAGCTGCATCAATATATTTATTTCCATCTATAATTAAGTAGGGACCCTCACCTTGGTATTTAGCAATGAGAGTTTCAAAGGTTTTCTGCATAATATTAAAGCCTCCAATTTAGTTAATATAATATATTTTATGATTTTATAATTATTGTTTATTAATAAATATCAAAAAATAAATCAAAAAAATGACAATTACATGCCAGTTAAAAAATAATAAAAATTAATCAGTGTTAAATTAATGAATTTTAACTTACTTTATTATTTTTTCTTTTTAAATCAATGTTTTGGTTTTTGTTAATTGAGTGTATTTAATGGATTGATTTGAATTTTTATAATCGTAATATAAGTTATCATATAGATGTGATATTAAAAATAATAATTTAAAATTAAAGATTTTGTTGATTCATCTCTATTATGATTTCTTTAATTAAAAAATTAAACAGATAATATTTTTTTTTACAGAGGATGTTAATTTTTTTAAAATATTATTTGATTATAAATATCGATTGATATTTTAAATTAATATTTTACATGATTAGAGTAATAATTATTTAAAAAATAACTTTAATTAACTAATCAGAAAAATAGTTTAACAACCAGTTAGTGGCCCTTAAATCGATGTTAGATGCTTTGTTGTTAGGCAAAATATCGACCACAACGTTTTTCCAATCTGTTTTGCCAGATAAAAATATTTTATTTTTTGTTATTTACTATATTATACTGTTTTTTTATACAGTATTATTATGGTGATTGATATGGGTAATTTGCCTTTATTTTTAGATAAGATTGCTTGTGGCTTTCCATCTCCTGCTCAAGATTATGTTGAAAAGCGGCTTTCTTTAGATAAACAATTAATTCGTTTTCCTGAAAGTACCTATTTTTTGCGGGCATCGGGTCATTCGATGAAAGATGCCGGGATCTTAGATGGAGATTTGCTGATTGTGGAGTGCCATAACACAGCAAAACAGGGTGAGATTGTGATTGCCGAATTAAATGGAGAATTTACATGTAAATATTTACAATTATCTCCATTTAAAGCACTTCTTTCAGCTAATGCTGTTTATCCGCCGATTGTTATCAATGAAGATATGTCTGTACGTATTTTTGGTGTTGTCAGATATGCTATTCATTATTTTTGAGTAATAAAATGTTTGCCCTGATTGATGTTAATAGTTTTTATGTATCTTGCGAACAAGTTTTTCAGCCTGATTTAAAAGGAAAACCAACGGTTGTTCTTTCTAATAATGATGGTTGTGTTATCTCACGTTCTGAGCAAGCCAAAGCTTTTATAAAAATGGGAGCACCCTGGTTTGAAATTGAGTCGATGGTTAAAGCTAACAATATAGCGGTATTTTCCTCCAATTATACCTACTATGCTGATATGAGTATGCGTGTCATGGAAGTGTTAGCCTCTTTGGTACCCAAATTAGAAGTTTATTCTATTGACGAGGCATTTTGTGATCTCACTGATATTGACTCATTACACGATTTAACCCAATTCGGTTGTTATCTACAACAACAAATTATGCAGCGCTGTCATTTGCCTATTGGGGTAGGGATAGCCACGACAAAGACGTTAGCTAAATTAGCCAATTTTGCCGCCAAGCAATGGAAAGGTGCAAAAGGTGTTGTTGATCTTAGTCAACGCGATAGGCAACAAAAATTAATGTCTTTAATTGCCGTTGATGAAGTGTGGGGGATAGGTCGAAAATTAGCCAAAAAATTAAAATTAATGAATATTAAAACGGCATTAGATTTAAGCCAGATGCCGCCAAGCGATGCGCGCAAATTTGGTTCTGTCATATTAGAAAGGACAGTCCGCGAATTAAATGGCGTTGCGTGTTTAACATTAGAACAGCAACAAAAAGCCAAAAAGCAGATAATTTGTTCTCGCTCTTTTGGCCGTAAGATCAGTGAGTTTGAATTTGTTAGACAAAGTATTTGTGCGCATGCAGAGCGTGCAGCAGAAAAATTAAGGCAACAAAGACAATGCTGTCGTTTTGTTAGAATTGCGATCCAAACTAGTCGTTTCTCATCAAGCGAGCCGGCTATTTATCGATATGCGAGCAAAATATTGTCTTATCCAACGCAAGATAGTCGAGATATTATTAAGGCGGCAACGGAGATTTTACTGCAGATATGGCAGCCGGGGATTAGATATAGCAAAAGTAGTGTCATGCTAAGTGATTTTAGTGAACCAGATTTGAGCCAACTTTCTCTTTTTGCAACAGAAAAGCCATTAGCTAACGCGTATTCCCTTATGCAAGTGATCGACACTATCAATCAAAATCAAATTGGCAAAATAGGCTTTGCCGGGCAAGGGCTGATTAATAAAAAATATCCCTGGGTAATGAAGCAAGAATATCTTTCTCCTCATTGGACGACAGATATTAATCAAATACCTATTGTAAAATGCTAATATAAGAAACGATTTGGCGATATTTAAGCTGTTGTATTTAGCCGCTGTGTTTGAAAAGCGTTGGTGATTTCACATCCCCTGCTAATGGCTATTATGTTGAGCGTATCGGATTTTTATTAAACAAATTCAATAGCGTTTTTTAATCTAATAGTTGGTAGCTATTTTTTAATAATCGATGATTTATTTATCATATCTGTACATTACATTCCACAATTAACTAATTTTTATCACCATAAAACAATCGATTAATAAATTATTTATTCATGTTTTCGATAACTATTTTTAACAAAAAATAACATTGAATTATATAATTTAACATTAATTAAAATTAAATATTGGAATGTCTCATGTAATTAGTAAACTCAAACACCTCATCAACTAACCGGTTATCTTCTGCATCAGATGTTGCGCAACGCGATAAAAAAGTAGCTGAAAATAGCGCCAATGAAGAAAGCTCAACGGATAATTCAATAAATTCAGACAGTATAATACCGCATGATGGAGAAACATCGTTAATTTCAGCGTCAAATAATTCTGCCACCTCGTATGAGTATGATAGTGCTGCGCTTATCAAACAATTACATCATAAATTACCAACAGTCATATCATTATCAACAGAAGATTTTTATTATTCTGTTAACGATGAACAGGTTAGACTCTTATGTGGCCTGCTAACCGAAGAAGGTTATATCACATGCCAACCTTGCGATATTATTTTAGTCAGTGAGTTGGTAAATCATGTCATTGATTATCTGATCCGCTATAAAGATAATGAAGAGCAGATAGCCAAGCTCGCTAGGGTACTATTAAAACCATTAGGTGAATATGGCGCTAATCCAGAGGAAAAAATTTCTTCTGTCCGCCAGCAAGCAGTCATTGCCAATTGGTTACAATATGCCGTATTAGGTATGACAATTGAGGCATGGATATTAAAACAAATCAGTGATATCCCATTCCAAGAACAAAAATCATTAGGTGAAAATGGTGCTGATCCAGAGGAAAAAAATTTTTCTACACAGCAGCAAGCAACTGCCAATTGGTCATAAACTACTAGATTAGATATATTATCTGAAGCATGGAAATTAAAACAAATCAGTGGGATCCCATCACAAGAACAAAAACCATTCAGTGAAAATGGTGTTAATCCAGATGAAAAAATTTCTTCCGTCCGGCAGCGATCAATTATTACCGATTGGTTACAATATGCTTTATTAAGTATGTCATCTGATGCATCGTTATTAAAAAAAAGTAGTGATATCCAATCACAGGAACATTCTCTCCTACGCCATGCTAATCTGCGACGGCGGTTATTCGAACAACTCAATAGTCAGAATGAGTCTGGTAAATTGTCGCCTGAAAGCTGCACTTATTTTCAACAGCAAGTTATTAATCATATCATGCCCATATTTACGCTACAGATTAAGGCGGATAAGGGGGCGGAAAAACTAGCAGAGATGATGATAGATCAACCAGAATGGGGCTATTTACATGCTGGAATGGCGCTATTAAAGGAAAGTGGTGCTGACATTAAGGGCATGAGCCTGGAAGAGATTAGCAATAATGGTATGCTGCTGGCCGCACTTTTGCAGGAAGAGCGTGTTAGCGCTGAATATAAGCGATACTTCAAAATACCGGCTATGATCCATGAGCAATTAAATAGCAAAGATTTCTTTACCGCGACGACGTTGGAGATGACCAACGTTTATAACAATTATTTTGATTATTTAACGCAATCTGAACAAAACAATCCTTTTATCAAACTGATTAATTTATCAAAAAATTGGCAAAGCCGGCCAGAGCTTGCCCGCGAACAATTAAAAGCACATGATATTAGTGAGAACTGGTTAGATGAATATTTATATCACAATAGAGAAGTTGCTTTTATTAATCGACGGGGAGAAGAGCCATTATTACCCAATATAAATAAAGTTTTTGCCGATCAAAACCAGCAAATTGCTAAATTTACCGAACAGGCAGAAAAGATCTTACTGCCCATTGCTTTTAATTCAATCAGACAAACTGAACAAATCTTTATTGAACAGGCTGATATTCAACTGATTAAGGCCGAATTTAATGCTATTGGTAGTTATCGCAGTTACTCTATGGGAAAAGCAAGGCTGGGAATGGCTGCGGGTGGATTAGTAACCCGGGTACCTGAATCGATTGATCTGCTAAAGTGTACGCTTAATGGCGAAAAACGGATATACGCGTTAACCCTTGAGCAGGGTATAGGGTGTTATAAGTTATATCGTGTTGATGAGGATAAACTGTCAATTCTTGGCCTCTTTGGCCATGATGGTCGAGCCTATGATGATGATTATATATTAAAAACGCATCCTATTTTGACCTTAAAAACAACAAATGATAAACCCAACATACTGTTCGAAAAATTGGCTAAGCGGCGCAGTGAACGATTATACGAAAAACTACAAAAGGAAGGTTATCAGGCAACAACTCGGCAAAAAGTAGACGCTTTTTTCTTAAGTCTTATACCACTTTATACCTGTATTACTGAAGCCCAAAATGCGAATGCAGGGAAAGCGATTGAAGCCGGTTTATTAGATATCTTAGGCTTTTTACCGTTTATTGGCAAAAGTGTTCAAGTTGGTAGCCGGTTCAGCATCGCGATGGGAGAAGCAGCAGTTAATGGCTTACGAACTGGATTAATGCAGACTACACTCAGACAAGCATTACGGCAAGGAGGAGAACAATTTGTTAAGTTTGGCATTCCTCATGTTATGAATAGGGTACCACAAAAAACTTATATTAACTTAGGGGTTACTTTTTTACGTAGTACTGATCCGGGTTTTGGATTGTTAGCTTCGGGTGGCATAAAAGGGGTTAATGCGTTAAAAAATGCGGCAAAGTATTTACAACATAAAATTAAAGGATTAAGCCCATTAATCAAGGCGTTGGAAAAAAAGGCAAAAGATTTGGCTGTTGAGTCCGTTAAGTCGTTCAAGGTGGAGACAGCTTATCATCCTGAATTGGGAAAAGAAGTTCAGGTGGTTAATATCGGCCAGCAGCGAGGTAAAGACATTTGGGTACGAATCAATTTGGAAAACAATACCCTCTTGGGGCGAAAATATCTGCGTAATTCTGCTGGTGAGCTGGAATTAGCACCGGTACCAATCCACGAGCGGCTGTATCAACTAAAAACCCAAGGAATGGGCGGTAAAGGGGCAAGTAGAGCCGCTCAAAGATGGTCGATGGAATCTAAGCAAATATTAGGCTCGACAGCAAATGTTGAGCGATTAAATAAGCTAAAAGAATTAATTGTTAATCGGGAGGCTAACACGGTTATCAATTTATTTAATGCGGATTTGAGTAATATAAACTTTTCCAGTTATTTTGATAAGGTTAAAGTAACGATAGACCTCTCATTAGCGAACCTATCTAAGGCTAATTTAAGTAATAGTAACCTATATAAAGTTAATCTGATGAAAGCTAATTTGGATACTGCTAACTTGGCTGAAACAAATCTACAGTATTCAAATCTAACCGAAGCGTCAATGGTAGGCGTTAACCTATGCGATGCTAAATTGAATGAATCTATTTTAATCAAGGTTGATCTAAGGTCTGCTGAGCTAACAAAAGCGACCTTAAATGGCGTTGATCTGACCGAAGCTAAGCTCAAAAGTAGTAAGCTGGTAGAAGCGAAGATGATTTTTAGTAAACTAAATAACGCTGATTTAAGTATTGCTAATTTAAATAATGCAATACTGATTAATGCTGATTTGACGCATGCTAATCTAGTTGGTGCTAATTTGACATCTGCCGATATGACAGCAGCGACACTCACTAAAAGCAACTTGAATGATGCTGAATTAAAAAACGCAATCCTTAATAACGCTGATCTTACTAAAACTAAATTGCATGGCGCTAAATTAATTGACGCTCAATTGGAAAACGCTAATCTGACAGAAGCTAGACTAGTGCAGGCTAACTTATCTCGGGCTAACTTAGCCGGTGCGAAGTTGATAAAAGCTAACTTGGCTGACAGTAGGATGGTTAATGCTACTTTGTCCAATGCCGATCTATCGAATGCTTATCTAGTTGATGCTGAGTTAATGAATGCTAAATTAATGAATGCTAATTTACATGAGGCTAATCTCACTCATGTGAAGTTGGTTGAGGCTGACTTAACTGGAGCTAAATTAATTAAAACTCGATTAGAGCATGCTATTTTGTTTAAAGCTAATCTAAACAATGCAGATCTAACGCACGCGAAAATGCAGCAGATTGATTTAGCGGCAGCTGATTTGAGTGATGCTGTTCTCAATGGTGCGGATATGAGAGAAGCTAAATTGGCGAACGCGAATTTAATTAACGCACAATTACAGGGCGCTGATCTTACTGAGGCTAAACTAACAGAAGCTGTTCTAAAGGCCGCAGATCTGACGGATGTTAAGTTAATAAACGCTGAATTAAATGGTGCTAATTTGACTCGTGCTACGCTAATTGGCGTAGATCTGCATGGCGCGCATCTGATTGAAGTTAAATTTAACGGCGCTAACATGGCTAAAGCCGATTTGACAGACGCTGATCTTACTGACGCCGAATTGAATAATGTTAATCTGACTGGTGCTAATTTAACTAAGGTTAAATTAGGTGGTGCTAAGTTAATAAAAGCACAATTGGATGAAGCTAATCTATCTAACGCTCTATTGATTGAAACTGATTTAACGGAAGCTAGGCTGGTAAAAGCGAATTTACATAGTACGGTTTTATTCAAGGCTAATTTGACTGGTGCTGATTTGAGCGAAGCTAAATTGATTGAGGCTGATCTATTAGAAGCTGATTTGAAAAATGCTAATTTAACTGCGGTTAAAATGCATCGAGCGAATTTATCCAAGGCTCAATTGACAAATGCCACCCTGACTGAGGCAGATTTGACTGAAGTTAAGTTGAATGGTGCTAGTCTAATTAATGCTAACTTAAATGGCGTTGATCTAACCAAGGCGGAACTAAAAGAGGTCGATCTGACTAAAGCTGATTTATCGGCTGCTACCTTGACAGAAGCGAAATTAGAAGACACTAATCTGACTGAGTCTAATTTGACACAGGCTAAGTTGAATAAAGCCAGTATGCAGCTAGTTAATTTGACCAAGGCGGAATTAAATGGTGCAAAATTATGTAATGCTGACCTAAGTAAAGCTAAACTCACTGGCGCTAACATGGCTAACACTAAATTGGATGAAGCGATATTTATTGCTGCCGAGTTGAATAATGTAGATTTGACTAAAGCGAGTATGCGATTGGTTGATCTAAGGGAGGCCAACTTAAGACGCGCTAAATTGAATGATGCTGATCTAACGGGGGCTAAGCTGAGGAACGCGAAGCTAGAGAACACTGAATTAATCAATACAAATCTGTCTAAGACTGATCTATTCCAGGCGGAATTAAGTCAAGCAAAATTAACTGAAGCCAATCTATATAAGGCAGATTTGATTAAAGCGACTTTGACTAAGGCTAAATTAAGAGGCGCTAAATTAAATAAGGCTAACTTGACTGAGGTCACCATGGATCAGGCTGATTTATCTCAGGCTGATTTGAGTAATGCTGCGCTCTATAATGCCAGTCTGAGCGGAGTAAACTTCAGTAACGCTGTATTAAATAATACAAAATTGAATGGCGCTCATCTGGTTACTGCTATTTTAACTGAGGCTGATCTGACGAATGCTAATCTGACAGATGCTAAATTGATGTATGCAGATTTAACCGGCGCTAATTTAACTGGGACTAATTTGACTAATGCTATTCTGATTGACGCTAAATTAAATAAAACAAAATTGGCTAATACCAATCTAACCGGCGTTAAATTAATTGGCAATCAACTGGCAGACGTTCAGTGGCAGGGAATTAAGCTAGCAAATGCTGATCTAAATAGAGTGAAAATGTATCATGCCAATCTGAGCAAGGCCGATCTTACTAATACCAAATTAGTGGATACCGAGCTAACAGCAGCCAATCTAACTGAAATAAAATTAAATAAAGCGAATTTGTCTAATGCTAACCTAAAAGCGAGTAAACTGATTCGGGCTGATTTGCAGAGTGCTAAACTAAAAAACGCCAATTTGACTAACGCAATATTAACTGATGCTAATCTTGATGGTGCTGACTTGAGTGGCGTGACGTTAGTCGGTACTGATATTAGAAATGTTGATCTCAGTAAGACGACGTTAACACAATTACATATTAGGAATACTGATTTTACTGGCACGGTTCTCAACGACACATTTACCCTTGGTCTTCCTACCAACTGGAATGACGATAAGCTAGATTTGATGCTTAACCATTTTAATAATCCTGGCAGTATTTTAACCAGCATTAATAGTATTGATAATGCCTATGATAAATTAAAAACGCAGCTGGTTATTCAATTAATTCACTCTCTGGATCAGCCCGGCATTAATCTTAATCGGGTCACGTTACCATTATTAGATATTATCGCTAGATTGCCGTTTATAAAAAATCAGCAAATCAATCAGTTTGTTAATAAACTGCTAGATAATTACTTGAAGGATTACTCATCAGAATTGCTAAGTGCGTTAGAAGCGCATCCGACAATAGTTAATAGTTTACTCAATTATTTCGAGCAAAAGCCGAGCTTGATGGTGTTGCCAGGATTTCATAGTAGTTTTATGCAAACTTTGCTGGCGGCAAGAACTCAAGGTCTTGATGTTGCGAACGCGGGGCTAGCTTGTAATTTGTATGAAAAATATTTAAAACTACCTGAAATTCAACAACAACTGCAATATGAACAAATTAAAGATATTTTTGGTGATTATGCCGGTAATGTAGATTGGTCAGATAACAGTGCGCAAAACTATCTGTTTTTATCGCCGACTAAGCCAGGCAGAGTATTAGTTGTTGCTGAAAATATCCTGTCACAAATGTTACATCCTAATTCAGCAACCAAATGGGATAATATTTATCGCTTTCAGGATGGTGAATATTTAAGCTTTAGCGAATCTAACATAGATAAATGCTACAACGAAGAGTTTCCTCTATTCTCTAAATATTATACCTATAATCATCATCAGGCTACATTTGGTAAGTTAATCGAGGCGCTGGATTTGGGTGACCAACTTAAACCTCTGTTTCATGATGCCTTAAAAAACAATACATTTACGACAAAACTAGTCGATGATGCCTCGCAACAAGCATTAAGTAATGTTTTTTCTAAGGTACTTAATTTTGCTGATAATAGTTTAACAAGCGAAAATTATAGCCAGATCATGAAATTATATGGTTTGACCGCCAGCTCAGAGAGAGAAAAAGCGGAACATCTATTCTCACTATCAGCCGTTTTTACCCGTTATTCCTCCAGCACTATATTTGGCACTGAGCATCATTCGCCATTAATGCTAAGGTACTATGCCTACGCTTTAATGGAACAAGCCCACAAATGTGATCCAACACTAATTGGTCAAAATTTATTTAATGATTGGAAGGCGCGATTATTAGGAACAGGGGATGCTTTCACTTGTACGGCGCTTTTATCTGATGTGATGATTGAGCGAGCAAGAGAACGTTGTAATGAAGTTTTAAAAAGGATCCAACCACCGGCCTGGCGGTAAGGATTCTTATATATTAATCAGTTACTAAATAAAATGGCACTGGTGTTATTTATCACAGTGCCACCATTGAAATACCACTATTTTTGCTTAGCCAGTTTTTCATTGATTACGGCTAACAGATTAGCATATCACTAGTTAATAATATTATTTATTGTCACTATCTTTAATCTAACCATAGTAAAATATCTTTATTATTTTGCTGAATTTTTATTAGTAAAAAATATTGGTATATAAAATAAAAAAACATTAATTAAATATTGAAAAACCTTTGATCAAAAGAAGAAAAGTATTGCTAATCAGTAAATTTAAATAACTTGTAATAAGATAATAGTGAAGTCGTTAATAATAGAGGAAGTTATTATTCTATTATTAAAGTAATTTATTGAAAATTTATAACTCTATTTAATGTCAAAATTATATGCTCTTCTATAATTATTTTTCAATTTTTATTTTGGGACGACAAATAAATAGAGGATAAATTTAATGCAAGATAAATTAGACAGCCATGACACGACTAATGAGATAATTAATGGCACTGATGGTAATAATATATTACAAGGGACTAGAAGAAATGATGAAATATACGGTCATGGAGGGAATGATAAAATATTTGGTTATGCGGGTAATGATAACTTAGCCGGAGGTGCTGGCAATGATATTATTTCAGGTGGGAATGGTGATGATCACTTGGAAGGTAATTCAGGCGATGATCTCCTACAAGGTGATGCTGGCAATGATAATCTCGAAGGGGGAGAAGGAAATGATCATTTAACTGGAGGTGAAGGTGATGATCGAATATTTGGCAATTAGGGAAATGATAACATACATGGTGATAAGGGAGATGACACCATAGAAGGTGGTGAGGGAAATGATAATATAAAAGGCGGTGAGGGAAATTATAATATAAAAGGCGGTGAGGGATATGACAAAATAGAAGGCGGTGAGGGAAATGATATTATCACAGGTGATGCAGGACGCGATTATATCGATGGGGGTTTAGGAAATGATAATTTGGCTGGTGGTGAGGACAATGACATATTAATCGGCGGTGATGGCAATGACATTATAACCGGCGACAATGGCAATGACATCATAACCGGCGACAATGGCAATGATGTTATTATAGGCGGTTCTGGCGCCGATCAATTAACTGGTGGTGCTGGCAGTGATACTTATGTTTATATAACAGTAAATGACTCTTCAGTAGCAGCACCGGATAAAATAAATGATTTTGAAACGGGTATAGATAAAATAAATCTTAATTCTCTTAAACAATTTAATAATGAAGAAGTTGAAATTAAAAAAGTAGTTAATTTTACTAGAAAAATAAATGAATTATTGCTTGATTATAATGAAAATACTAACGTGACCAATCTAAAGTTGGATCACGATGGTAATGGGCAAGCAGAATTTAACATTGAAATTATAGGTAAAGTCGATTTCGAGCAGGATATTATTACTTCAGAACTGTAAAAAGTAAAATCGATTAATACGATATGATCATACAACGACTCGAAATAACCGGGTCGTTTGTCAAAATAATCTGATAATAGAGAGACTAAAGCTAAAAAGATGGCACTGAATGTCGTCAGTTAGCTTACAACGCCACTTCTGTTTGGGGCAGTTGAGAAATGTGGCTAACGTACAGACAGTTTATATGATCTATTCCGGTGTCATAACTTTCACCAGCAATGTCAGTCGACAGAACGGTCACCTCACTTTCAGATCAGAATTAAAGATGGCTAAAATTTTACCAATTTCATCTTCGGGCTACTTTCATTCTTTTTACCAAGCTTATCCTTAAGAGATAAAAGGTATTGAAGCTTTTTTAAATTGCTAACATAACTTAATAACCTTAATAAAATATATTAAATAAGATTAAACTAACTATATAAAGTAAAAAAATAATTAATAAGAAAAAATTTCGTTAGAAAAGGCAAATTTTCATAATTTAAATATAATTGATTATTTAAATTAAATAACGGCTCTATAATGACAATTATAAATTCAACATTTTCATCAACGGCCTGGTTATCATCTACTTCAGATCTTTCATATCATAATAAACGAGCAGTTGAAAATATATTAACTGAAGAACCGCGCTCAAATGACAAAGAAACGCTAAATAAGCAAATAAAAGAGAACGAAAAGCTACCATTAAATGCTTTACCGCATGGAGAATTCACTATTTCAACTGAAAACAGTGTCGATGTAACTAGCCAGCAATTTGCTTATAATTTAGAATTACTATTACGCACTTCAAATCATCCAATAAATATTACTTTACCCGTTTCAGAGGTTCCTCTTTTAAATTCAGTTGTCTATAAAGAGCAAAATCGTCTGTTATGTTCTCTGTTAAGTGAACAAGGTTATACAATAAATCAGCAAGATGATGGCATGTTATCATATCACTTAGTCAATCATATCAGCGATTATCTTTCACGCAATGAAAATGCGCAAGATGAGATAGCAACCGTCGCAAAGCTACTATTAAGGCCATTAGGTGAATATGGTGCTAATCCAGATGAAAAAATTTCTTCTGCCCGCCAACAAGCAGTCATTGCCAATTGGTTACAATTTGCTGTATTAGGTATGTCATTTGAAGCATGGATATTAAAACAAATCAGTGATATCCCATTCCAAGAACAAAAATCATTAGGTGAAAATGGTGCTGATCCAGAGGAAAAAAATTTTTCTACACAGCAGCAAGCAACTGCCAATTGGTCACAAACTACTAGATTAGATATATTATCTGAAGCATGGAAATTAAAACAAATCAGTGGGATCCCATCACAAGAACAAAAACCATTCAGTGAAAATGGTGTTAATCCAGATGAAAAAATTTCTTCCGTCCGGCAGCGATCAATTATTACCGATTGGTTACAATATGCTTTATTAAGTATGTCATCTGATGCATCGTTATTAAAAAAAAGTAGTGATATCCAATCACAGGAACATTCTCTCCTACGCCATGCTAATCTGCGACGGCGGTTATTCGATCAACTCAACAGTCAGAATGAGTCTAGTAAATTGTCGCCGGAAACCTGTACTTATTATCAAAAACATGTTTTGAGTAGAGTTTTGCCTATATTTGATCTGCAGTTTAAGGATCAGAATGAACAGTTAAGACTGGATAATATGATACTAGATCAACCGCAGTGGGGTTACTTGCATGCGGGTGCCCTACTACTTAAAGAAAGTGGAGCTGAACTTAACCGAATGCGTTTGGATGATATTATTGATACAGGAGTTCTACTGGAAACACTTATCGTCGATGAGAAAATAACCGCTGAATATATTCATTATTTTAAATTACCCGCTCTCATCCATCATCAATTAGAAACCGGTTATAAGACAGATAGCACAGAAATAAATCAACAAGCTATGCCATCTATTTATCAGAACTATTTTAATGAATTACGTCAAGCCAGCCAAAATAATCCACTGCTCCAATTTATTAACTTATTACAAAATTGGCAAAGCCGGTCAGAGCTTGCCCGCCAACAATTAAAAGCGCATGATATCGAGGGGAGTTGGTTAAATGAATATTTATATCACAATAGAGAGGTTGCTTTTATCAATCGACGGAGACAAGAGTCATTATTACCTAATATAAATAAAATTTTTGCTGATCAAAACCAACAAATTGCTAAATTTAGCGAACAGACAGAAAAGATCTTACTGCCCATTACTTTTAATTCAATTAGACAAACTGAACAAATCTTTATTGAACAGGCTGACATTGAACTGGTGAAGGCCGAATTTAATGCTATTGGTAGTCATCGCAGTTATTCTATGGGAAAAGCAAGGCGGGGAATGGCTGCGGGCGGATTAGTAACCCTAGTACCTGAATCGATTGATCTGCTAAGGTGTACGCTTAATGGCGAAAAACGGATATACGCATTAACCCTGGATCAGGATATAGGGCATTATAAGTTGTATCGTGTTGATGAGGATAAACGGTCAATTCTTGGCCTCTTTGGCCATGATGGTAAAGCCTATGGTGATGATTATAAATTAAAAATGCATCCTATTTTGTCCATAAAAACAAAAAATGATAAACCCAATATACTGTTCGATATATTGGCTAAGCGGCATGGTGAACTATTATACGAAAAACTGCAAAAGGAAGGTTATCAGGCAACAACTCGGCAAAAAGTAGACGCTTTTTTCTTAAGTCTTATTCCACTTTATACCTGTATTACTGAAGCACAAAAAGGCAATGTAGGGAAAGCGATTGAAAGCGGTTTATTAGATATCGTAAGTTTTTTACCCTTTATCGGCAAAAGTGCTCAAGTTGGTAGCCGATTTAGTGTTGCGGCGGGGGAAGCTGCTATTAATGGACTACTAATTGCCTTAAGACAAGCGACGATTGCTCAGGCTTTAAGAGAAGGAGGAAAACAGCTTATCAAATTTGGGGTACCTCATTTAATGAAAAGTGTACCGCCAAAAACTTATGTTGGTCTGGGGGTAGAATTCATCCGTTCGGCTGATCCTGGATTTGAGTTGTTGACATCAGGCGGAATAAAAGGTCTTAATAGCCTAAGAAATGCTGCTATAAAGATAAAACAGGAAATTAACGGCTTAACTCCGTTGGTAAAAGCGCTTGAGAAGCAAATAAAGGGTTATCAGATACACCCGTTAGGACGTTTAATACTGAACGCGCTTTTCGCCCTAATCTGGCTAAAGAAGTTCAGGTAGTTAACATTGGCCAGGAACGTGGAAAAGATATTTGGGTACAAGTACATCCTATAACCGGCGCGCTTTTTGGTCGAAAATATCTACGAGATGCTGCTGGTAACCTAGAGTTGGCACCTATTTCATTACGAGAGCATCTTTACCATTTAAAAACGCAAGGTATGGGTGGAAAAGGTGCTAGTAAAGCCGCCAGAAATTTATCTTCTCAATCTGATACCATTTCAACTCAATTAGAGAAAATATCGCTTAGGCAAGTGGAAAAATTATTAGTAAATCGACAAGCTAATACGATTATCAATTTATCCAGAAGAGACTTGAGTGACATGCAGCTTTCTCACTGCTTTAATCAAAACATAGACAGCACTTTCGTCAATCTCAATGGCGCTAATCTCACTAAGTCTAAATTGATTAAGGCTATTCTAATTAACATTAAGCTAAATGGCGCTAATTTGACCGAAGCAGATCTGACAAATGCTAATTTATTCGCCGCTGATCTATCAGAAGCAGATCTGACAAATACTAATTTATTTGCCGCTGATCTGACAGAAGTTAATCTGAATAATGCTAAGTTGTTTGCCGCTGATCTGGCAGAAGCTAATTTGACAAATGCTAAGTTGTTTGCCGCTGATTTGACACAAGTTAACCTGACAAAGGCTAAGTTATGTGCAGCTGTCCTGCCAGAAGCTAACCTAACAAAGGCTAACTTATTAAGCGCTAATCTGATAGATGCCAATTTAACAAAGACTAACTTATTTGCTGCTAATCTAACCAAAAGCAACCTCATTAATGCTGATTTATCAGCAGCTAATTTAAGTAACAGCAAATTGATTGATGCTGACTTAAGTGGAGCTAAGCTTTATGATGCCAAAATACTTTATGCTAATATGCATGGAGCTAAGCTGGCAGGTGCTGACCTGACTAAAGCGCATTTAACCCATGCTAATTTAGTCAATAGCAATTTCAGTAATGCTAACTTATCAGCAGCCGATCTGACAGGGGCTCAGCTATCAAATGCTAACTTTTTAAAAGCTAACCTGACAGAAGTAAACTTGACAAATGCTAACTGCTTAGACACTAATCTGGCAGGTGCTAATTTAACAAAAGCTAACGGCTTACAAGCTAATCTGATAAAAGCCAATTTAACAAAGACTAACTTATTCGCCGCTAATCTAACTAAAAGCAATCTCACTAATGCTGACTTATCAGCAGCTAATTTAAGTAACAGCAAATTGACTGATGCTAACTTAAGTGGGGCTAAGCTTTATGATGCCAAAATACTTTATGACAATATGCACGGAGCTAATCTGTCAGGTGCCGACCTGACAAAAGCGCATTTAGCCCATGCTAATGTAGTCAATGCCAATTTCAGTAATGCTAACTTATCAGCAGCTGATCTGACAGAGGCTGAACTATCAAATACTAACTTTTTAAAAGCTAATCTGATAGAAGTAAACCTGACAAAAGCTAACGGCTTAGAGGCTGATCTGACAAGGGCTGATTTAACCGGCGCTAATCTTACCAATAGCAACTTCACTAATACTAGGTTAGAGGACGCTAATCTAACAGTTGCCAATCTGACAAAAATTAATTTAAGTGAAGCTGAATTCATCGATACCAACTTGGCAAATGCTAATTTGCAATTAGCTAATCTAACCGATAGCTACTTGATAAATGTCAACCTGGCAAATACTAACTTAGCAGGAGTTGATTTTAGTGGCGCTTTTTTGCGTAGAATTAATTTTAGGGGGGCTAATCTAGGTGATGCTAATCTGGAGGGGGTCGATATTATATCTGTTGATTTTTCTGGTGCGCTCTTAAACAATACACTTTCACTAAATCCATTTATTGAATGGAGTGACGCTAACTTGGATTTGATACTTAATCATTTTGCTCATGAAGAAGGTAGTTTTTTAACTAGTATTAATAGCATAGATGATAGATATCGTGAATTAAAAACTAAATTGGCGCTGCAACTTATTCATTCCCTTGACCGTACTGACATTAATCTTGCACAGGCCAGGCTACCACTGATAGAAGTGTTAGGGCAGCCCCCTTTTATAAAAAATCGAGAAATTAGCAATTTTATTAATAAACTGATAGAGAATTATTTAACAGACTCTTCCTTAGAACTACTCAATAACTTGGAGTCTCATCCTAAACTCATTAAGCCTTTTTTCAATTATTTCGACCAACATCCACATTTACTAGCCTCAGCACACGCTAATAGCGCTTTTATGCAAACCATATTAGCGGCCAGAATGCCAGGCATAAATGTGATAGAGATTTCGGCTGTGAATAAACTGTATGAAAAATATTTAAAACTACCTGAAATTGAGCAACAACTGCAATACCGTCAAATTAAAGACATTTTTGGTGATTATGAAGGCAATGCAGACTGGGCAGACAAATATGCAACAAATTATCTGTTATTGTCACCAACAAAACCAGGCAGAGTATTAGTAGTTTCTGAAAGTATTTTTACTCGTATGTTACATCTTGATTGGGACACAAAATGGGATAACATTGTTCTTTTTCAGGATGGCAACTGTTTGAGTCCGGCTGAATACAATCTGAGCCAATGTTATAAACAAGACTTTCCTCTTTTCGCCACACCGTTTATTAATTGTGAAAATCAGATAACGTTTAATCGATTAATAGAGAGCTTCGATTTAAATCACCAATATAAACAATATTTTCTTGAGGCGATAAAATCCAATTCCTATAGTACAAAACTCATAGCTGACACTCATCAACAGGCATTAATTAAAATTTTCTCTCCTCTACTTGATTTTCAACAGGGCTATAGCTTAAAAAAACAAAATTATGACCAGATTATCAATTTATACAATTTAACATCAAGTACAGATAGAGAAAAAGCTGAGCATCTATTGGCGTTATCTACCGTTTTTAATCGTTATTCATCCAGTACTATTTTTGGCACCGAGTCAGATTCTCCACAAATGCTCAGATATTATGCTTACGCCTTAATGGAAAAAGCTCACAATCTAGATCATACACTGATTGGTCAAGATAAATTCAATGATTGGAAAGATAGATTATTAGGTACAGGCAATGCTTTTACTTGTACGGCACTTTTGTCGGACATGATGATTGCACATGCCAAAGAACACTGTAATGGAACTTTAAAAAAGATCCAACCATCGGCATGGCGGTAAGGATTTTGCAATATTAATTAGTTTGCTCAATAAAATGGCACTGTCGTAATTTAACACAGTGCTAATAAAAGATGCTAATATTTTTTTATTGAAGTACTGATTACAAATATCTAATTGGAGTCATTATTAGCTAATAATATTAGCTACTATATTTATTATTAATATCTTTAATGTAGCCATAAGAAAATATATTCACTCTTTTGATTTAATTCTATTAATGATGAATGTTTTTTTATATTAATAAATAATTGAAAATAAAAATTAGATATACTATTAAATTAAGATAGTTATTAATAATAACTAAATTTAACCATCTGATAAGACTATTATAATAAAGTCATTAATAATAGTGTAAGTTATAATTTTAGGGTTAAAATAATTAATTGAAAATTTTATGATTTTATTTAAGGTTAAAATAATATGCTCTTCTATAATTATTTTTCATTTTTTATATTTTGTGGTGATAAATAGAGGCGAAATTTAATGCAAAATAAATCAGAGATTAAAAATACCACTTATAATATCATCAATGGTACAGATAATAGTGATATATTAACAGGTACTGCAAAAAATGATCAAATATATGGTAATGCAGGAAGTGATCAAATATTAGGTTATGGCGGTAATGATCGTATTCTAGGTGGAGCAGGAAATGATGTTATTTCAGGAGGTGATGGGGATGATTATCTAGATAGTAACTCAGGCGATGATGTGGTAGTTGGGGGTGCTGGTGCTGATAAGATAATCGGTGGTTCAGGAGCTGATAATTTATCCGGTGATGACGGGAATGATGATTTATCTGGAGGAGATGGGAGTGATAATATAGCAGGTGGTGCAGGAGATGATAATATCGACGGTGGTGACGGAAGTGATAACCTTGCCGGTGGTGACGGTGATGATACTCTTTTGGGCGGTGATGGTAATGATCGCCTTTCCGGTGATGATGGAGATGATAATCTTGCCGGAGGTAACGGGAATGACTCTATAAAAGGTGGTAACGGTAATGATAATTTATCTGGTGGAGCTGGCAATGATATTCTATCTGGTGGCGATGACGATGATTTTATCATGGGTGGTTTCGGTGCTGATGAATTATTAGGTGGTAGCGGAAATGATATTTTTCTTTATCAATCAATCGTTGACTCTTTGCCACAATCAGCGGATAAAATAACTGATTTTGAGAGCGGTAAAGATAAAATAGATATGTCTATTTTTAGAAGAATTAGTGATGAAGTTATTGAGTTTAAAAAAGTAGATAGTTTTACGCATCATAAGAATGAGCTGTTGTTTGCTTATAATAAAGAAGCTAATTTGACCAATCTAATGTTAGATCATGATGGTGATGGACAAATGGATTTTAAAATTGAAATTACCGGCGAAGTCAAATTTGCCGAAGATATTTTGATTTAAATGTTGTAAAAAATAAAATCTATTAATATTAAATTGATGATAGAAACGACTCGAAACAGCTGGGTCGTTTACCTAATTAAGTTGCTAATAACAAAGTTAGACTAGGATAAATGATGTAAGCGAGATTATGCAATATTCTACTGCTATTTATTATTTCGTTAAATTTGACCATAATAACCGTACCTTCATTGCTCTTTAGGTTGCTTATATTAATATGACATAACTAAAGTAGATTATTTTATAGAAGATAGATGTTTTTTAATAAAAAATCGTCTCTTATCATACGTTAATTTATTTTTGAGTATTGTTATTTTTGCAACTACCTAAATTATAAAAATATATTTTTAACATATATAAAATTGTGAAATATATAATTGGTTATTTTTTGTAAATTTCACATAATAATATATACTAAAGTTTTATATTATTAATTATGTGAAAGTCATGGAAAATATAAATGAAAATATCAAATGATGGTTCTAATGGAAAATATATTTATGTTGATAATAAATTGAGTGATGAAAAGACATTATATGATAAAATTGAAAATAATGAAAAAAGTGTTAATGTTAATGATGAACAAGTGACGGTAATTAATTTAGAAAAAAATATAGCTAATACTGATAATTTTTATTATTTAATTAATAAGAGTATTTATAAAGAAAGGGAAGTAAGAGATGTATTTCCAGAAGAAGTAAATGAACCAAATTTTCAAACAGATGCTTTAATTAATTTAATCAAACGGGCTAAAGATAATATTACTAATTTAATTAGCATAAAAGATACTAATGAATATTTAAGATTAAAAGAACAAATATATTGCCTCCAGTTAAAAATAACAAATGAAAAACAATTAGCTTCAGTGCTTAAAGATGAAAATGAACTTTATCTTATGATTAAAGAAGATATTCGCATTCATGAAAGAACTATTAAACTTTATCGTGATATTTTATTTCTAGCTGAAAAATCGACAATTATAAATCATATATATCAATTAGGGTTTAACATTAATTTAGGGCCTATTTCTAAAGTAATTGATAAAATGGAAAAAATAGAGAATGCTATTTCCACATTTTATAAGTTAAATCTAAGTGCCGCTAAAGAGGATTTTTATGGACAAAAAGAAAAATTAATTAAAGATTTAGATGATTTTACTAAATCAATAAATATAGGACGTGAACGACTTAATGATCATTTTGTTAAAATTTTACAAATTGATATTGATAGTAAATTATCTGCGATAGCTCCTACGCCTATCGGTTTTAGTTTACATAACATCTTTCAGCAAAAGATCAATTATGAACTTCAGCATACAGATAGTAATGATGAAAAAGCAGTCTTACAATCGATTTATAAAATAGATCAATTAACTAAACTATTTAATATAAAATATCATTTTGATCATATTAACCCAACCCAGGATATTATTAAAACTTATGCATTACAGAAAATATATGCCATCTATGATACTGATAAACATGCCTTTGGTGAATTATCAATAGAAGATATTATTAATACAGAAATAATATATAGTTATACTGCTCCTAATAACAATACTTAGTATTCTACTTTCACTATTTTTGATTATTTGACTCAACATATAAATGAGATGAGTTCTCCGCTAATAAAACGAGAGAATGTTAATATAAGATTTCCAGTAGAATTTAGTTCTGAATTAATCAATTATTTAAACGAAGAAGCCATTAATTTAAAAAAACAAATTGATTTCATCAACAATATTAATTCATTAAAAGAAGAAAAAGATAAACTACAAGAAAAAATGCCCAACCTGGAAAAATATTTAGAAATATATTTAGCCAAAATAAGTAAAGAGCATAATGTTAATCCTACTAGCTTAGATGATCTGGTTGAATTTCGCTATAAAGCTTCTTCATTTAATCCCGAATTGAATGCTGCTATCAATAACATTCATCCGCCTGTTGAAAAACTATATACTATACGTGATATTTTGCTAGGTAGAGAGCGAAAATGGTTATCTGAAAATACCAATTATAAATTAGATGAAGTATTAGGTGCTTTATATCCCACTCAATATACAAAAAAATTATCAGTGAAATAAATTCTGCTGATATTCAAAATAGTTATATTGTTGAAATGGAACATATTAAAAAAAATCAGGAAATAAAAAAGCAGTTTTATGAATTTTTAGAGCATGTATTAACCATTTATGATAAAAAGGATGTTTTATACTATTTGCTAGAGAATAACCCGTTATTATTGGTTTTTCCTGATGAGGATCGAGGGCCAAAAACTGGCATTGATAAAACTATAAAGAGTATTGCTCCAGAACAAACACCTATTGCATTAATATCTCTTCTGACGGGGGAATGCCTTCGTTATCCATCTTTTCGTGATTTTAAACTCTCAATTATTGATGATAATGTATTAAATTTATGGATAAAACAACATGTTAGTAATTACAGTGAAATTAATCCTTCTCAACTTAAATTATTTAGAGGAAATGATGATTTTTCTTTTTTATTTGAGGATATTATCAATTTTAATATAAAAGAAGCCGATATATTAATTAGATCCCATAATGAAGCATTAATATTTGAATTATTTGAACGATTTAAGGATATAACATTTCCTTATACTTTTTTTACATTTTTAATGGGTAATATCCCTGGGATTGTCTATGGTAGCGTTTTATCAGCAACGCCTTCATTTTTACAAGCGTCGATTAGTGATACAGAAGCTGATTATAAACGCTATTTAAACGAAGGGGTAATGAATATTATGGCGGAAATTCTAGGCACAGTAATTCCTGAGGCTTTTAGTTGCAGCGCTGTGGCCGCTGTAAAAGCAATTAATCTTTTTGTCAAATATAGATTTAATAGAAAAATTCTTCAACTTGATAAAGATATAGTCACAAAGTTAGCTAATGATTTTCACCATAAACACAATAAATTAAATATTGGTTTAACCCCTATTGAAAATGAAAATCGATTTTTACTGGAAATAAAACCGGCATTCAATCCAAATAATCTAACAATTAATATTCCAGCAGCTCAATATCTGACTGAGCTTCAATTAACTTCTTCAGTTGCCGCAAAAATTAATAATCCAGCTGCAGAATTTGATACATCAATGATCGCAATTACAAAATTTATGAGCGAGCATGGAATGACTGATATTAGATATCGAGGTATATATATCTGGCATAATATAATGGATGACACACCGATAAACCATATTGCAGTAATTGGCAAAAAAGGGGATAAAAATTATGTTTTTGACTTAACAGCCCATCGCTTTAAAAAAATTAGCCGTTCCAGTTTAGATGGCCCACTTATTTTAGAGGAATCAGAATGGAAAAACAGATATCTGCTAGCTTTTGCCGATAGTATTGTTAAATATAAAGATTTTGTTGGTGAGCAAATGGCGGCTAGTGAATTTAAAAAATATTCATATATGTCAGCTACTGAAGTTATTGACGGAACTCAAATATTAACAAAACCAGATTGGTATTTAAATGAACTGTCAGGACAAAGAGTTTTTAAAAACAAAATTAATTATTCAATTAACTACAATCCAATTCGGGATATAGTACATAAAATGTATTGGTATAATAAATTGCCAAAAGATAATAATAATTATATTTCTGAGGTGTTATACAATGCTAAATTATTAATAAATAAAGAATATAAACAAAAGTTAGCAGAAGGATTGTCAAGAATACAACAGAATCAGGCTATTGAAAATAGTCAAAGCTTGTGGTTGCAAGTACTACATAGTTATCGTGAAATTAACAATATGGATGAATTATTACTTGTTAAACCAGGAGAAATTGTATTTTTAAATACTGAGGAAGGGAAGCTTATTTCTATGATGATTAGTTTAGGCAATGGTTTATTTTCTAGTTTAGAGAATAATAAATTATGTGCTTCTCTTATAAATAACAATGGTATTATTATGGCAGAACAAATTGGCCAATTTGTTGAAGGTCAGTTAGAACGATTTGGTATGCCATCAGATAAACTAAAAATATATGCCGGTCAAGCTATCGGTTCTCAAGTACCTAACAACTCAATTAATGAGGTTGTTGAGCAATCTTTAAAAGATGAAGTTTTAGAATTACCAGAATATATGACAAAAATTTTAAAACAAGCTAATGAATTAACTGATGAGCAGGCAACAATTTTTTATCAAGATCTCAAAGCGCTCTGTACCACTGGTAATAATAAAAAAAGTATTAAAAATTTATTAACAAATATAAAGCTAATAGACAATAAGAATACAAAACTAATAGACATGAACAGCGTTATATCATTAGCAGAATTACCACCTGGTCGCTTAGTGGCTTTTTATGGTACGGATTATGAATTAAAAAGTATGATGGTGAGTCTAGGTGAGGGTCAATTTGTTATTAGCCATGGGGCGCGCATTGGGATATACACAGAGAAATATAATGGAATTGTTTCGGCTTCTCAATTTGAAGATATCGTAAATGGTAAATTTCAAAACTCAAATGTTATTTCAGGTTCAGTTAATTTACAAGCAATACGGCAAGATTCTTTGCTGGGAAAAGATTCCATTTTCAATTTGGAAGGAAATACATTATTTATTAAGGCACAGGGAGTACCGACCATAGTAAATTATATGGATGGAGAGGATTTTAGTAATATTATTGAAGGATTAGCCATAAAATCACTTGGTTTTAATAACTGGCAAAAAGTAGAAACTATTGAGTTGCAATCTTGTTTTGGCGCAATGGGTTCAATCCCCGTCGCTCAAGTGCTAGCAAATAAATTAAATAAAAAAGTAAACGCCCATCCTCTTTCATTAGAAAAAGATCTGGTGAAAAATAATCTCCCATCAGCGCCAAAAGCTAAAATATATGAAGCTGGAGTTTATCTTAGTGATGATGATTTAAATCTTGCCAGTGAACAGAGTTATAAAAATAACTTGTTTTGGCGGCAGTTATTGCTTTTATTTGAAAACACAAAAAAATTAGTTGATAGTGAAAAGAGCCTCGAGAATGGCGTTGATGATAAAATATTATCTCTTATCGTAGAGTTGGCTAAATTAATTTCAAAGAAAATAACGGTAGATGATTTTTTGCTATTACATCCAGAATATTATGGATTTAATGCTGAATTAGGTAAAGAGCTAATCCCAAAAATGGATATGTTGCTAAAAACAACAGAAATTACTAATGCAAATGAATTTGCTGAACTTATGATAAAGGTTATCTCTTTAACGAGTAATTCTTATATTTTGTTGGATAAGTTTATGGGGCAAAGTTTGGAAGCGATTAAATCGCTAAACGAATACTTAATCGAGGATAATTTTAAGAAATAATTGAAACTCTCAGTTTCAATGACTGTGCTAGCAACTTGGTGCCCGGAGGCGGAATCGAACCACCGACACGAGGATTTTCAATCCTCTGCTCTACCGACTGAGCTATCCGGGCAACAGGGCGTATTAAACCTGATTATAATATTTTCGTCAATTAAAATTATTGCAATAAGCTTTCTTATGCTTGTTTTTTCAACAATTTAAGTAGTGTTATAGAAAAATCGTTCAAAGCTTTTTCGCCAATGAGACATGCTGCCGTTTATTTTCAGGCTACCAACTTAGCTAAGTAAAAAAGTTATTATCGATAATTTTTTTGCGCATTATTTACCTTAATCAGATAGTTACGTGATTGAGCTGCTGGATGTTTAGTCACTAATGTTTGGTAAACATCACCTGGTGGCATTTGATTAATAATTTGCGCTGCCAACTTTTTATCGTTGTGGAATACTCTTAATACGCTACCGGCTCCGCCGTTATAAGCGGTGATGATCGCATAACGACGCGAGGTAGCATTAGTGATTTCACCTAGATAAGTGTTTTGTAACAATGATAAATAGGCAGTCCCTAGATCGATATTATTGGCGGGATCAAATAAATAATTGCGGCTTGGAAGGCCCGATTTTCCTTGGGTACGAAAAACGTCTCTACCTGCGGTGTTTGGCATAATCTGCATTAAACCTATGGCATCAGAGCGACTGACTGCATAAGGATTAAAACTAGATTCTATTTGCATAATTGCTAGGATCAACGATTCATCAACGCCATATTTTGCCGCTGCCTGACGAATATAAGGTAAATATTTATGAGCACGTTTATCCAGGTGATTTGGCACTAATTGGATGGTAATTGACCAGATAATGTGTAATCCTGACTGACGGCGCTGTAATTTATTTTGCAATAAATAATCGGCGAATTTTGTCGCCCGCCATTCCCAGCGGATTGGTTGATTTGTCTGATCAAGTACTTGTCCATACAAAAACGGCTCTTTACTAATAGCGATATTATTAATATCAGAGTAGAGATCAATAGAGCCTGGATCATCACCCATCAATAAGGTAGTAATAATTGCTTTTTTTAAGTATTCTTTCGGCTCTACGCCAGCAATAGTTTCTATTGTAATGCGGCCGCTATCAAAATTAATATGGCTACGGGTTTGATATTGATCAGTATATTTGACGTAATCTTTTGGCCCCGCAATCAAAACTTCCTGAATGCCCCAAATATTCTCAATATTATGTGCAAATTGCTGAACTAAAATATCAAATCCATTGGTATCTTTGATGTATTCAGGATGAAATGAGACTTCTTTTTTACTGGAGCAAGCCAGCAAAAGTTGGGCAATAATGAGAGGGAGCAGCAGCTTTTTCATATCACATATCATTCACAGTTTGTCAGATAAAAAGCCATCAGAATGGTCAAGATTCTGATGGGTTGACCATTATTTTTCAGGTGGGGTATAGCCTTCGATATGAATGTCTTGCCCCTCAAATAAAAATTTTACCATCTCTTGCTCTAGTAATTTTCTATCTTCAGGATTCATCGTGCTAAGCTTTTTTTCATTGATCAGCATGGTCTGTTTGCTCATCCATTGCCCCCAGGCTTCCTTAGATATTTGATTAAAAATCCGTTTACCTATTTCCCCAGGATAAAGCTGAAAATCTAAACCTTCCGCTTCACGTTGTAAAAAAGTACAAAAAATAGTTCTACTCATTAAGTGATCCTCAAAACGGCAAAGTTAATTTCTAAATTGGTTAAGTAAGTTTTCAACCGGTGCGGCTAAGCCAATTTTTATATCTTGCTGTAAGTTATACCAAAGTCCTTGCGTTTCATCCATGCAAGCGGAGAATTGATTAATAGTGACATAAATGGGGATAACATCTAAATGAAAATGGCTAAAGGTATGACGAAATGGAATGAGTTGTTCTATTTTGTCATATACAATACCCGAATTCTCAAGCCACTCATTTAGTGCATTAAGCGTATCAAATTGTGGAAAAATAAATAAGCCTCCCCAAATACCAGCAGGAGGGCGCTTTTCTAACCAAATTGAGTTGTCATGTTGTAGGATCAAAAACCAGCTACTTTTGGCGGCAATTTGTTGTTTAGGTTTTTTGGCAGGAAAATTTTGCCAGCTATGGTTTATAAAAGCATGGCAACCTTTTTGTAACGGGCAAAGTTCGCATTTTGGTTTACTGCGACTACAGATCATAGCACCGAGATCCATCATCGCCTGATTAAAATATTGCGCATCATTAGCTGGGGTTACCTGGGTACTGAGAGCCCACAATTGGTTTTCAACTTCTTTTTTACCGGGCCAACCTGCAATGCCATAGTAACGTGTAAGCACGCGTTTTACGTTACCATCCAAGATTGGGAAATGTTGATTTTGTGATAACGATAAAATAGCGCCTGCGGTAGAGCGTCCGATACCTGGCAGCGAAATAACCTGTTCAAATTTATTAGGGAAATTGCCATTATATTTTGCCACAATTTGTTGTGCTGCTTTATACAAATTGCGCGCTCTGGCATAGTAACCGAGGCCAGTCCAGAGGTGCAATATTTCATCTAGTGAGGCATTAGCTAAACAGGTGATGTCAGGGAAATGGTTAATAAATTTCTCAAAATAAGGGATAACGGTAGCAACTTGTGTTTGCTGCAACATGACCTCAGATAACCAGACATGATAGGGTGATTTTTCTCGTTGCCAGGGAAGCGTTTTGCGCCCATAACGATGATACCAGTTAAGTACAGAATGAGAAAATTGCAGTGTATCCATATAAAAAGTCTTTACCCTAAATAGTTTTGATAAAAATTAGGTTTTGATATGAGTAGTGTTATCATCGATAGCCGTTTTTGTTAGGAATATATATTTTTTACTTTTTAGTCAGATATTAGCTTTGACGAGGGCTTTTATTCCGTCAATCAAGTAATGCTTATACCAGCCATTTTCTTATTCAACTACTCGTAATATAATTGTCTCTATTATGAATAGTATTAATTGGTAGAAATAATCTCAATACTTATGATGAAAAATGTTATTACTCCAGAAGTGAATGACGAGGGCAAAGTAATGCGTCGTGTTCGTAGCTTTGTTCGTCGTCAGGGAAGATTAACTCCCCGTCAGGAAAATGCGCTGCAAATGTTATGGCCTAAGATGGGGGTAGACTTTACTGGCCAGCCTCTATTATTTAATTCGCTATTTGGCAATAATGCGCCGGTGATCCTGGAAATTGGTTTTGGTATGGGAGCATCATTAGTTACCATGGCAGAACAAAATCCGGCTAAAAATTTTTTGGGCATTGAAGTCCATGCCCCGGGAATTGGGGCTTGTTTGGCAGCCGCCAATGAAGCCAACTTGAGTAATTTACGCGTGATGTGTCATGACGCAATTGAAGTATTGGAGAAAATGTTACCAGATGATTCGTTAAATATGGTGCAACTTTTTTTCCCGGATCCCTGGCACAAAGTAAGGCATAATAAGCGTCGAATTGTGCAGCAACCTTTTGCTGAGCTTGTTTTACATAAATTAGAGTTAGGCGGTATATTTCATATGGCAACCGACTGGCAGCCTTATGCCGAGCATATGTTAAATGTAATGCGCGAAATCAGTAATTATCGAAATTTGTCAGTTGCAGGCGATTATGTTGAGCGCCCCGCTTCGCGACCAGTGACTAAATTTGAAAAGCGTGGCCAACAATTAGGTCATGGTGTATTTGATCTTATGTTTGAGAGGATAAAATAATGTCTAAGCAACGTAGCCGTCGTTTACGTAAAAAACTACATATAGACGAATTTCAGGAGGTCGGTTTCTCAGTAAAATGGTCTTTTCCTGCTAAAACACCGGTTGATAAGATTGATAGTATGGTTGATACCTTTATTATAGAGCTTATTCAGCCTAATGGTTTAGCGATGGACGCCAGTGGTTATTTAGATTGGGAAGGATTAATCTGTATGGAAAAAACTGGCAAATGTACAGAAGAGCATCGTAAATTAGTCGAAGAGTGGTTAAAAAATCAAGGTATGAAAAAGGTGGTTACATCGGAATTATTTGATATTTGGTGGGATTAATCTGTTTAAAATATTATTAGACAGATTATTGTTACTAAGTGTCTTTGGCATCTTTAATTTGTCTAACCGAAGAATAAATATAAGGGATTATTTAATCCACATCTAACGATTACTTTTTTGGTGTAGATAAGTTTATCAATAGATTATTTCACTATAAAACTATATTTTTAAAGATTAGCAGTTATTTATTTTTTGCTTAGTATCAATTAAAGAAAAAGCAAATGAAATATTTAGCAATTTTAAATGTATTTTTATAACTTTAAATTACAGATGGTTCATTACAAAGTTGGCAAATATTACGCTATCTTATTTTTTAATTCATCATAATAAATGATGATAAAATTAGATTTATATTAACTCATTGAATAAAAAAATAAATAACTATTTTAGTCTCTTTATTTTAAGTAATAAATATTGTCTTTATTACAACAATATATTTTTTAAAACTTTGAATCAATCAAAATGATGTCTGCCATTCTATCCATTATACATATATAAAAAATATTAATATATTTTCAAATGGTTAAATTTAGCATGCTTATAATATAGGCTAAAAAAATAATCAGTTAGTATTTAATTAACTATCTATTTTTACATGGAATTCGTTAAAATTATTAATTAATTTTTCTGATGTTTAATAATAGGTGGTTATGTTTTGCATTATAAGTTAAAATTTTATTATGTTTTTAAATTATAATTAATGATAGAAGCTTTTGCTCTTTAACTTAACTAGGTGATATTTTGCCGTATAATAGGCACTTGATAATTATGAGTTTTGGAATTAATTAAATTTTTTAATCATCAATTGGGTGAAATTTAAGCATCAAGAGAAAATAGATAAAAGTTAACCTGATAAATAGATTATATTTTTATCATGGTAATTTATAGGAAATAAAAATAATATCGGATAGTATTAAGACATGAAAACTTTAAACACAACACTTTCTAATACCTTACTCATAGATATTTTACAGCAGGTCCGTGCTTTGATCGGACAAGGAAAATTAGCAAATTATATCCCAGCGTTAGCAGAAGTACCGAATCACCATTTGGCTATGGCTGTTTGTACTGTCGAAGGAGAGATATTTTCGGCCGGTGATGCATATGAGCGTTTTTCTATTCAGTCAATTTCTAAAGTCCTTGGCCTTACCTTAGCTATGACTCGCTACCGCGAAGATGAAATTTGGTGTCGGGTTGGTAAGGAACCGTCAGGACTACCTTTTAATTCATTGGTACAGTTAGAAATGGAAAAGGGCATACCAAGGAATCCTTTTATTAATGCCGGGGCTATTATCATCACTGATATGTTGCAGTTTCGATTCAGCACCCCTAAGCAACGAATGTTAGAATTTGTTCGCTCACTTACCGGTCAAATGGATATTGGTTATGATAACCAAGTGGCGCGCTCGGAAATGGAGCATGCGAGTCGCAATGCAGCAATTGCCTATTTAATGAAATCTTTTGGTAATTTTAAGAGTGATGTTTTAGCAGTATTAGAAACTTATTTTCATTATTGTTCACTAAGCATGAATTGTGTGGAATTAGCCCAATGTTTTAATTATTTAGCCAATAATGGACGATTATTAAATAAGGAGCAGATCATCACACCAATCCAAGCTCGACAAATTAACGCCCTTATGATGACTTGTGGTATGTATGATGGCTCTGGTGAATTTGCTTTTCGTATCGGTATGCCGGGTAAATCAGGTGTTGGTGGCGGTATCATTTGTGTTGTGCCTAATGCTTTTACTGTAGCGGTATGGTCACCTGAATTAAATAAATCAGGGAACTCTTTGGCAGGTTGCGCTGCCTTAGAATTATTATCTCAACGGATAGGTCGCTCCGTTTTTTAACAAATGGCAATATAAAGCAGCAGGTTACAGGAGAAGATATGTTACGTATTTTACTAATTGTTTGTACATTACTGATGGCAACTTTTGCTGTGGCTGAAGGACATCAATGTTCTACGAATCTTAAAGATGACATTATTATTACCAAACAACATATACAAGTGAAAGGCACCAGTGGCAATTTACAGATCACACCTGATGGTGAAGTTAGATTTAATAATAAAGTAATGCCATTAACCGCGCTGCAGAGAGTGCAAGCTATTAATTATCAAACAGAGGTGCGTAAAGAGTTGCCGTGGATAAAACAGCATACAGAGCAGAAATTAGCGGAAGCTAAGCAAATACTCGATAAGCTGGTGGTTCGGTTGATGGGTCAGGACAGTCAAGTGAGAAATCGCTTAAATGTGTTAAAACAGAATTTGGATAAACAGATTGATAAGGTTATTGAACAACGCGCTGATAGCTTGATCTTTCATCATCAGAGATTAAAAACAATTGAAGCAGACAGCCGTATTTTACTTAATGAAAGTTTAGGTGGAATATTGCAAGATAGTATTAATGAAATGGGGCGTAGACAATTATTAACCGGTAGTGATACCAACCAGTCGCTGCAAAATTTGCTCGGTGGGTTAAGCGGATTACAGCAGGATTTAGAATTGGAATGGAAAAAGCAAGAAGATAATTTTCGCCAGTTTGGCCAACAGGTTTGTCGCAAAATTACCCACATGGAACAGCTGCGTATTGATCTATTAAATAAGTTGAAATAGTTTTTTAAACTATCATCTATTTTAACCGTACAATTTAATCGGGTATGACTAAATTGAGTGCTTAATTTAATCGCAATTTATTTTAATCAATAAAATTTAATCTGATTATTACCTGTTATTGTTGCAGGTATTAGTCAGGTTAAATTTTCTGACATTTTTCTTGCTAGATTTCAGTGAAGTTTTTTAATGAGAAAAAATTAAAATCTACGAGCTTGTTTATTACTCCATGAAATATTAACTATTTGATAAAAATCAGGCTATACCCTGATATCTCTATTCTATTAAATGAAATAATTTATTAAATATAATAACACTTATCGTTAAATAGACTGTTTTTGTTAGTGGCTAATGTCAATAAAAAAGACAGTACTAAGTATGAAACTTAACTGATAAGCCTGTTATAGAAAATAAATGACTAAAAAGTTTGGCTTTGATAGGAGCACAATTCATGTCTACCATATTGAACCTAGGTCATAACCACAATTATAACTTCAATGAAAGTCGACTTAATCGTGTTATGAATGCAGAAACATTGGCTGAAGCACAATATATGGGATTATGGGATCGGATTAAAGATTTTTTTCAAGGTGGTGTGAAGCGGCAAGCAATAGAGGCATTGTTTGATCAAATTAATCAGCCAGCACGCCATGATGCATCACCAAATAAGCAACTAGAGAAATTTGAACGATTGATTGATTTAGCCAAACCAGAACAACAAACAAAGTTTACTGTTGAGGTTAATCCACCTAACGAAGCTAGACTATGGAGTTTTCAATTCAAGATTGGACAACACAATATATATCAATCCAATACTATCGCTGATCAGGCAGATACCTCTTATGATAGCTTTTGCTCAGCTAAAACAGAGATAGAACATCGTCAATTTATAAGACAAAATGCGGGGTTATTGGAGCGGGTTAACCATTTTTTTCAAGATGAAATGAAGTCGCAGGCCTTAGAGAAATTATTTCAAATTTATCATCCATCATCCGATGATACTTCACTAAATGAGCGATTACAGAAATTTGAACAGTTGCGTCAGTTAGCCAATCCTGAACACCAAAAAGATTTTACCATTGACGCTGATCCACCTAATAAATATGTTGAATGGGATTATCGATTACAAATTGCAGAGCATACAATATATCAAGCCAATAATGTAGTTGATAGTGCAAACACTTCTTATGGTGTTTTTTGTGCAGCGGCTACAGGTATGGCGTTTCGCCAATATATATCTGATAACCCTGATATTTTTGGTATTGGTCATGAAAGTACTGATGATCATATTAGGGTAAGTATCCAATGTATGAGTGATGATGAAATAATACGCGAGCAGCTTGGAAAAAACTTAGACAACCCTAAGTATGGCCATGAAAATTTTTGTACAATCGAAGAAGGTGCTGATTCAGCGAAATTTATTGCTCACTTCAAAGAGGGGAGTTTAGAATTTTCTAATAGAGACAATTTACACGGTGAATTTAGGGGAGCTCTTTTAAAAAACGCATTGCAAAGTGGTAATTATCGCAATTTGAGAGAATTGTGTGTACAAGGTAATAATCGTACAGGACAAAATACCATGCTACTGTATGCGGTACCTCCTCATTTGGATATTTTTATTCAACTACTGACTAAGGGTAATTCCATTGAGTGTCCGGATGGCATGTATGATCCTATTAAGTTTCTAATTGAAAATAAAAGTCCTCTAATTAGCAAGGAAACTGTACAAGCACTCCATAAACAGGTTATTGGTGATACGACATTGGGTAAATTATTTGGTATCACTCAACCTGGTATTAATAATACCGATGGTAAGAGTAGGAATACTATAGTAGATAAAAGGGTATAACTGCTCAGAAAAGTAGAATAATATGCCATCATTTACATCCCAATGCTAAATGGGATGTAAATGACTTTATAGAAATAGCGTTAACAAAGAGTTAAGAAATAACTTACCCTGCTCGGTGATCTGCCAGTGCGATTTTGTTTGTGTGATATAACCTTGTTTCAAAGCGTTATCAAGTTGTTGACGAATAACACTTTCCGCTAAACCGGTGTAATCAACAAAATCCTGTCTTGCTACCGCCTCAAGCAAGCGAAAGCGATTCATAAAGAATTCAAAAGGCCTATCTGATTGGTTTACCTCTTGTTGTTGATAGAGATAGTGACCCGTCATATAGCCACGGGGATGTTTTGTTTTCATTGTTCGCAAAATACGACCATCAGCAAAAGAGATTTTTCCGTGTGCGCCGCAGCCAATACCTAGATAATCGCCAAAACGCCAATAATTTAAATTGTGCTGACACTGATATCCTGGCTTGGCATAACCCGATATTTCATATTGTTGATATCCGGCTTTATTAAGTAACTGATGCCCTTGAGAAAAAATCTTCCATAGTGCATCATCATTAGGGAGTATCGGTGGGCAAGAGCCAAAATGGGTATTAGGCTCAATCGTTAATTGATACCAAGAAATATGGGGCGGAGATAAGTCAATTGCTTGGCGTAGATCAGAAAGTGCTTGTTCCAGTGTCTGATCAGGTAAGCCATGCATCAGATCAAGATTAAAACTACGTAAATTTAATGCTGCTGCCAGAGAAGCGGCTTGGATGGCTTCTTCGGGGCCATGTATTCTGCCTAGTTTAGTGAGTTTATCGGCAGCAAAACTTTGTACGCCAATCGAAATCCGATTAATGCCAGCTTGTTGATATTGGCTAAAACGATCCGCCTCAACGGTGCCAGGATTAGCCTCCATGGTGATTTCGGCATCGGAAGCCAAGGATAATCTTTGCCGTATACCATCAAGCAAAGATTGCATCGCCTTAGCGTCGAGCAGACTTGGCGTACCTCCACCAATAAAGATACTATTAACTTGGCGACCATTTATTAATGCCAGGTCAGCCTGGAGATCGGTTAGAAGATGTGTGACATATTCTTGTTGGGGTAGCTCACCTTTTAGTGTATGTGAATTAAAATCACAATAAGGGCATTTTTGTACACACCAAGGGATATGAACATACAGACTCATTGGAGGTAATTTAAGCATTAGTTAAAGATCCTAATAACATCCTTAATGCTTGCCCACGATGAGAGAGTGCATTTTTTTGCGCTTTGGTTAATTGAGCTGCGGTAAGTTTTAGTTTGGTGTCATAAAAAATAGGATCATAACCAAAACCGTTGCTACCTTTAGGTTCATGGGTTAACACACCTTGCCATATACCGTGACATATAATCGGTGTGGGATCGGCAACATGGCGGAGATAAACCAGGACACAATTGAATTGAGCTTGGCGTTGGTTATCCGGGATATCTTTCATGAGGGATAATAGTTTATATAAATTATCTTCGTCAGAAGCATTTTCACCCGCAAAGCGTGCTGAATAGATACCGGGCGCACCTTTTAGCGCCTTAACCGAAAGGCCTGAATCATCGGCAATGGCCGCTAAACCAGAGACTTTTGCTGCGTGACGTGCTTTTAATATCGCATTTTCAATAAAAGTTAATCCTGTTTCCGCGATCGGACTGATAGCTAACTCAGTTTGAGCAATAATATTTAAGTTACACTCTTTTAATAGGTCAGAAAATTCACTTACCTTGCCGGCATTACCCGTTGCTAATACCACTTTTTGCATGAAGTTTGTTTACCTTTACATCAAATAGCCAACTGAAAAAGTATGCTGGTAATAGTCGGATCAATAAATAACAGAATATCCAACCGCAGATAATTTAAAGCAATCAAGATCAGCATCACTATCATGGCTGAGAAATCCAATCCACCCATGGCAGGAATAATCCGACGAATAGGTGACATCAAAGGTTCGGTTAATTGCATAAGCATATAATCAATAGGATTACGGCCCTGGCTTATCCAACTAAGAATAGCTCGAATTAAGATCAGCCAAAAAACTAACTTGCCGGCATAGGTTAATAATTGGATAAAGCTAAGAGGTAGTAACGTTATGCTGATTAAAGCGAGCGTATTTGTTGCCCACATGACAAAAAGAATATTGGCCACGGTAAGAATATAGGCGACTAATAAAGTTGCTGTATCAATCGCACCAATGGCTGGAATAAAACGACGCAATGGTCCTACGATCGGTTGAGTGACTTTGACCACAAATTGGGAAAAGGGATTGTAGAAATCCGCTCTAACCCATTGCATCCAAACGCGTAGCAATAAAATAATAATGTATAGTTGAATAATGGTTGGTACGATAAAAGTTAAAAATTGCATTTAATTATCCTAAAAGATCAATATTGTTTTTCCATTTCTTCAGCGCGGCAGATTGCAGCACGCATGGCATTGGTAACAATCTGAGGTAAATTAGCTTGATAAAACTGCTCTAAGGCTTTAGCTGTTGTCCCGCCCTTAGAGGTTACTTGTTCTCTTAATGTCGCAAAAGAGAGATCTGATTTACTTGCTGCTAGGGCAATAGAACCTTGGGCGGTATATAAAACCAGCTCTTTTGCTGTTTTACTATCAAAACCAAGTCGTTCAGCCTCCTGTTGCATTGATTCCATAAATAGGAAAAAGTAAGCGGGTGCACTACCAGTTACGGCAATAATATCATTAATAGCGGCTTGGTTATTCAGCCAGAAAACTTTACCAACACTTGCCATTAGTTCTGTAGCAAAGGTTTTATCATCCTCTGATACACAATCCATGGCATACAAACCACTAACACCTTGACCAACCAGAGACGGTGTGTTGGGCATAACACGCACCAAATTTATATTAGGCGCGAGATACTGTTGATAACGTTTCGCCGGAATTCCCGCGGCAATTGTCAAAACCAATTTATTGGCAAAATTAACCTGTTCTTTTAGAGGTTGACAAACGGTTTCCATTATCTGGGGCTTAACAGCAAGAATAATAACATCTGCCTGTTTGCTTGCTTCGCTGTTATCGCTTTTTCCATTTATACCATATTTTTTTACCAGTAGTTCGCGATTTGTTGCTGTGGGGGAACATGCTGTAATGTAATTTTCCGGATAACCAGCAGATATTAATCCTGCGATAATCGCATGAGCCATATTCCCAGCGCCTATAAAGGTAATTTTTCGCTGTTGCATTATATTGCTCCTTTTATTGATCGCATTGATTTTCAAATTAATTCATTATCGGGAACCAAAAATAGCTGTGCCAATTCTGACTAATGTTGAACCACAAGCAATAGCAATATCAAGATCAGCGGTCATACCCATGGAAAGAGTATCAATATCTGGATATTGTTTTTTTAATTGATTAAATAAATTTTCCATACTGCGAAAAATTGACGTTTGTTGGCTCAGTTCATTATTTGGGGCTGGGATTGCCATTAAACCACGTAATTTTAAGTTTGGTAGTAATACAATTTCAGCCGCTAATTTATCTAATTCTGCTGGTGCAATACCTGATTTACTTATTTCATCACTGATATTAATTTGGATCAGTACGTTTAATGGCGCTTTATTTGCCGGACGCTGATTATTTAATCGTTGTGCTATTTTTAATCTATCAATAGTATGACACCAATCGAAATGCTCAGCTACCAATCGGCTTTTATTGGATTGTAGCGCGCCGATAAAGTGCCATATTAAATCCTGTTTGTGACTAAAATAGGTGATTTTTTCTATCCCTTCTTGCAAATAATTTTCGCCAAACTGGTATTGACCCGCATCGATAGCGTCTTGAATTGCCTCACATGATTTAGTTTTACTGACGGCAAGCAGAGTAATATCTTCTGGCGAGCGATGATATTTATTAGCTGCTTGAATGATGCTATTTTTGACATTAACCAGATTTTGTTGGATTGTATTCATAAAAATTTAGATGCTAAATAAAATAGGATAACAGCATAACTTCATTATCGTGGCTATGAGTAACAGTTTATTATAATTATGCTGACTAAGCATGTTGTTCAAACCAACTTTCTAAAATGATGACAGCAGAAATGGAATCAATCTTGCTTTTATTTAAAGCCCGATAACCACCCTGATTAAAGAGTTGTGCTCGCGCTTCTATCGTTGTTAGGCGTTCATCATGTAATGTAACTTGAATACCAAAGCGCCCATGCAAACGGTTAGCAAATTTACGGGCTTGATTGCTCATTGGCTGCTCTGTTCCGTCCATATTGAGAGGAAGTCCAACAATAGCTAGTTCAGGTTGCCATTCTTGTAATATTTTTTCAATTTCTAACCAGTTGGGCTTACCGTCTTTGGCTTTTATTGCTGTTAAAGGACGGGCATTTGCTGTAATTTCCTGCCCGATGGCGATGCCAATACTCAGTGTACCGAAATCAAAAGCGATAATTGTTCTATTTGCCATTATGCATGACCTGCTTGATTTGAAATATTAAAAATATCAATCCCAATCAGAGCAGCGGCTTCACGCCAGCGTTCAGCAATAGGTGTGTGAAAAATGATATTGCTATCAGCTTTAGCGGTTAGCCAATTATTTTCCATCATCTCTTTTTCCAGTTGCCCTTGTTCCCAGCTTGAATATCCTAAGGCGATAAGTGTTTTTTCTGGTTGTTTGGTGGTGCCTAAAGTTTCGAGAATATCTTTTGAAGTGGTGATCATAATTTCATCAGAAAGCTTTAAGGTAGAATGAAAACCGTTTTGTGGCGAATGTAGAATAAAACCATGCGCTTCTGCAATCGGGCCACCAGAAAAAACCGGTTGACTTAATTCAGTTATATGATCGTATTCTGTTGTTTTGATGTTTAAATTTTTTAATATGCTGTTGATTGAAATTTGTTCGATTGGTCTATTGATCACCAAACCCATAGCACCTTTTTCATTATGCTCACAGATATAAACCACCGACTTTTGAAAAAACGGATCTAATAACGTTGGCATGGCGATGAGAAAGTGGTTTTGTAAATTCATATCATTAAACTTATTTTCCTGAATTATCAATAAAATATACCTGAATTA